>DBGCIZ010000264.1:0-6291 GCA_048355355.1 Christensenellaceae bacterium
AGTTCTATATTCTTGCCGCCGCGCGGCCCCGCGAGGAGGTGACCCGCGGCTTTGAGGAAATCCTGCGGGAAATCGCCCAGGATAGGAAGAAGCAAAACGCCGGGCGGGAGGAGGACCTCTATCTGCTCAGCATGCGCATTGGCGTTTACCTGGTGGACGAGCCCAGCCTTCCTCTGACGCTCATTCAGGACCGGGCGCAGATGGCGCAGAAATATCACTCCGCCCCTCTCGCAGACCACTTGGGCGTCTGCGGCTTCTATACGGAGGAGGACCGCCAGCAGTTCCTCCGGGAAAAAACAGTGGAGAACAAGATGGAGGAGGCCCTCGCGTCTCGCCGGTTCCTCCCCTATTTGCAGCCCAAGGTGGATTTGCAAAGCGGCCAAATTGCCGGCGCGGAGTGTCTGGTTCGGTGGGAGGATCCGGAATACGGCATGATTTTCCCGGACCGGTTTATCCCTATTTTTGAAAAGAACGGCTTTATCTATCAGATGGATCTCTATCTCTTCGAGGCAGTCTGCCGCTATCTCAGGGAACGTTTAGACGGCGGAAAGGCCGTCGTCCCCATTTCCATCAATCTTTCCCGTCAGGTGATTACGATGCGGGACTTTTTAAGGCCCTATATCCGCCTTCAGAAACAGTACGCCATTCCCGCCGGGCTTCTCGATTTCGAGCTGACCGAGACCATGGTGCTGGAGGATTCCCATGCCGTCATCCGCGCAGTAGATGCCATCCATGCCGCTGGCTTCCGGTGCTCTCTAGACGATTTTGGCAGCGGCTATTCCTCCCTGAACCTGCTTCGTGAAATCCGGGTGGATACGCTGAAGCTAGACCGGGCCTTCCTGGCCTCCTCGGACAGCAGCGACCCGAGAGAGCGGGCCGTCGTGGAGGCCATCGTCCATCTGGCCAAGCAGCTCGGCATGGAATGCTGCGCCGAGGGCGTGGAAACCCCTGCCCAGGCGGCCTTCCTCGCCGGGATTCACTGCGAAAAGGGGCAGGGCTACCTCTATTCAAAGCCGGTGGACATAGCCGCCTTTGATTCGCTTCTGGACCAGGGCTTTCTGGATGCCCCGTCTCGCTAGCCCCCTCCGCAACCGATTGTTGCCCTATAGTTGGTAGCGCGGGCGGCCCTTTGCCCTTATGCTAAAGGTGGAGGTGATAGATATGTCTTTAGGAGAGCGCATTCAATTGCAGAGAAAGCGGCGCGGCTTCTCTCAGGAAAAGCTGGCCGAGCTGGTTGGCGTCAGCCGCCAGGCCGTGACCAAATGGGAGGCTGGCCAGTCCGCGCCCAGCACGGAAAATCTGTTCCGTCTGGCTCAGGTTCTGGGCACGACCGTGGACCTCCTCCTCACCCAGGAGGAAGCCCCTGCCCCGCCGCCAGCCGAGGGCTTCCACTTCCGGCTGCATAAAAAAAACGCCCTGACGGCCCTTCTCATTGCCTTGGGATATTTGCTCATCTACCTTCTTTGCAGAATTTTCAGCGATATGAATGCACAGGAGTCCTCCCTGACCGGCTGGCTCTTTGGCCTGGATTTGCTCCACCTGCCCTATTTATACGGCTGGCTTCTCTCCAGCAGGCTTTTTTGGGTTTCCATGGCGATTTCCGTCCTGCCCGCCCTCTTTGGCAAGAGCCGCTTTTCCATGGTCACTTTGGGCGCCTTCGCCTTGGGCCTGCTGCTGGGCCATTGGCTGGGCGCCGTCTCCGCCCCGGCTGGCTATGATTATGGCTGGCTCATCTGGGGCGGCATTTTCCTCCTGTCTATCCCCATGGGTATCCTGCTGGAGCGGCTCTGGAGGCGGGGCCTGACCCTCCGCGCAAAGGCCCTTTGGGTTTGGTGCGCCGTATTTCTGGCGGGCATTGCCGCCATCCTCCTCCTTGTTCTCACCGGGATTCCCCCCGTCCTGCGGCATTAAGCGTCAGAGCAAAAAGCCGCCGTCCACCCGAAGCACCTGGCCGGTGACAAAGCTGCTCTTTTCCGCGGCCAGATACGCCACCGCCTCGGCCACGTCCTCCGGCCTGCCGATGCGCATCAGCGGCGTCTCCTCCTGAAGGGCCGCCATTTCCTCCGGAGAATAGGCGCTGTTCATAGCCGTTGTAATCACGCCCGGCGTGACGCAGTTGACCCGCACGCCCGATGGCCCCACCTCCTTGGCGAGGGCCTTTGTCATGCCAATCAGCGCCGCCTTTGCCGCCGAATAGCAGACTTCCATTGCCGCGCCGCTCTCTCCCCAAATGGACGAGATGTTGACGATGCTGCCCTGCCTTCTCTCCAGCATCTGAGGCAGCAGCTCCCGCGCCATCAGATAGGCCCCCTTCACGTTGACGGCAAACAGCCTGTCCCAGTCCGCCTCGGCAATTTCCGTAAACAGCCGATGCTCCCCAATGCCGGCGTTATTCACCAGCAGGGTGACGACCCCCATGCGCTCCCGGGCCTGGGCCGCAATCCGCGCGGCGTCCTCCCCTCGGGTCAGGTCTCCCTGGATGGCAAGGGCCCCCGTCTCCTCGGCCAGGCGCTCTGCCCGCTCCTTTCCCCTGTTCCAGGAAAAGGCGCAATACCAGCCCTCCTCCGTCAGTTTTTTCACGATAGCCGAGCCGATTCCGCCTGACCCGCCCGTCACCAGTGCCGTTTTAATCATCCGCCGCCTCCTTCAGCTCAAACCAGAAGGTAGAGCCCTTCCCCAGCTCGCTTTCCACGCCATAGGCTGCCTGATGCAGCTCCAGCACGCTTTTTACAATCGAGAGGCCGATGCCCGTCCCGACCACAGCCCGCTCGTGGTTTTTATCCACCTTGTAATATCTGTCCCAAATATAGGGGATGTCCTCCTGGCTTATGCCCTCGCCATGGTCTGTCACGGCGACGCGGACCTTCCCCTCCTGCGCAGTAATGGTCACCTGAATTTCCCGGCTGTCTCCCGAATAGTTCACCGCGTTGCTCAGGAGATTATAGACCACCTGCTGGATTTTTGCCATATCGCCTATGGCGTAACACTCCTTGTTAAACTGCAAATCAATGGAGAAGCCTCGCTGGCGGCAGACTCCGTCAAACCGCTTTCGCACGGTTTTAATCAGCTCCACCAGGTCAAAGGGCATGGGATGGTATTCCACCACGCCCGCCTGCAGCTTGGACACATCCAGCAAATCCTGCACCAGCGCCGTCATCCGGTCGCTCTCCTCTACAATAATGTTCAGATGCTTGTTCCGCTTTTCCTCATTGTTGCCAGAAATATCGCGAATCATCTCCGCGTAGGCCTTAATCATGGTGAGGGGCGTCTTTAAATCGTGGGAGACGTTTGCAATCAGCTCCGTGCGCAGCTTTTCCACCTGCTGCAGCCCCTCGGTGGCGTAGTTCAGGGTATGGGCCAACTGGTCGATCTCCGCATACTTTCCCTTATCGAAGCGAACGTCGTAATTCCCCTCCGAAAGCTCCTTTGCCTTGACGGTAATCTCCTCTAAGGGGCGGGACACTCTTGTGGCAATCAGCAAAGCAGCCCCCACCGCCGCCGCCAGCACAATGACCGCCACATAGATTAGCTGGTTGCTCAAAATCATCACCGTATCGTCCAGCGGCTGCAGCCTGCTGGTCGCAACCAGAATGGCCTGGCTGTTGCCCCTGCCGATGACCTCCCCCAGGATATACGCGCCCCCCTCTTCCGAGCTATCCAGCTTTAAAAAGCGGCCGTTTTCCGACTCTTCAATCTCCTGGGCCAGAGAGTTAATCAGCTGAACCCGCGAATCCGTCAGAAAATCTCCGATAAAGCCGATGGAGAGCCGCAGCCCCTGCAGCGGGGAAAAGGATGAAATCTGCCCCGTCTCCATGTTGATAATATTGGCAAACAGGTCGTATTGGCTGACGACCGCCTCAATTTCCTCCACCTTTTTCGCCTCATCCATGGCCTGGTTGCCGTAAATCTCCGAGATTCTCGCCGCGCCCTGCAAAATGTTCTGCTGCTTGATATTTTCATAATAGCTGTTTAAAAAGACAATCTGAAACAGCCATAGCCCTAAAATAATGGCAAAGGCAAAGATCATGAAATACAGCCATATCTTAAACTTAATGCTATGCCTGTCTATCCTCAAACTTATACCCCATTCCTCTCAGGGTGACAATGCACCTTCTATATTCCCCCAGGTTGGAGCGAAGCATCTTAATGTGGGAATCCACGGTCCGCTCGTCGCCGTAATAATCGTAGCCCCAGACGTCGAGAAGCAGCTGCTGGCGGGAAAAGGCGATGTTTCTGTTGCGCACCAGGAAAAACAGCAGGTCGTATTCCTTCGGCGTCAGCCTGGCCTCTTTGCCGTCTACCGTCACCCTGCGTCCCGAAAAATCAATCCGCAGCCCCTGGTATTCATAGACGTCCCCTGCCACGGCCCTGCCCTTGTTCCGCGCCACCACCACGTTGATTCGCGCCATCAGCTCCTTTGGGCTGAAGGGCTTGACCACATAATCGTCAATGCCAATTTCAAAGCCAAACAGCTTGTCGTACTCCTCGCCTCTGGCGGAAAGCATGATGACGGGCGTGCCCTTCAGCCTGCGAATCTCCTTGCAGGCGGAGTAGCCGTCCATCCTGGGCATCATAATGTCCAAAACCGCCACATCATAGTCGTTCAGCTTGGCCATTTCAATGGCCTCCGCCCCGTCTCTGGCCTCGTCTACCGTGTGGCCCAGAAACTCCGCATATTCCTTGATGACCGCCCGAATGGCCGGCTCGTCGTCTGCTACTAAAATATAAGCCATGGGTTCCCCTCTCTTTCTCCTTTCCATTATACCAATTCTCCCCGGGATTACAACCAAACACCTCCCCATGCTGAGAAAGATTCTAGCCTGGCGCTGTGGAAGCCCTGTGCCCCTCTGGTGAAAGGCTGGTGAAAATCCGGTTGACACCAGCCTCGTTTCGTTACAGAATAAAGATATCCCTTGCGCGGCGCCAGGCTGCGCAGAAACGAGGTGCATCCATGAAAAACAGAGAGCGGTTTTATGAAATCATGCAGGGCGCCAGCCACATCGTCTTTTTCGGCGGCGCAGGTGTGGCCACGGAAAGCGGCATCCCCGATTTTCGCAGCCAGGATGGCCTTTACCGGCAAAAATACCCTTACCCGCCGGAAACCATGCTGAGCCACAGCTTTTTTTTGAGCCATATGGAGGAATTTTTCGACTTTTATGTGGATAAAATGGTCTACCCCAACGCTCAGCCCAATGCGGCCCATAAAAAGTTGGCGGCGCTGGAGGCAGCCGGCAGGCTGGACGGCATCATTACCCAGAATATCGACGGGCTCCATCAGAAGGCCGGGAGCAAAAACGTCATCGAGCTCCATGGCAGCGTGCTGCGCAATGATTGCCAGCGCTGCGGCCAACGCTACGGCCTGGACTATGTGCTGACCCACCGGCCCATCCCCAGATGCTCCTGCGGCGGGGTGGTCAAGCCCGACGTGGTGCTCTACGAAGAGGCCCTGGACGAGGGCGCAATTTCCGGCGCCATTTCCCTCATCTCTCAGGCGGAAGTCCTCATCATCGGCGGAACCTCCCTGACGGTATACCCCGCCGCCGGATTGGTCCGGTATTTTTCCGGCAAGCACCTTATCCTCATCAATCGGGACGCAACCCCCATGGACCAGGCGGCTGATTTGGTTCTGCGGGAAAACATCGGCGAGATATTCGCCCAGCTGCCTGTAGACGGCGCATCAGCCAAATAGCCCGGCAACGCTGGAAACCGCAAAGCACAGCAGCAGCCCCGCCGCCGTTGGCAGGGCCATGGCGGCCAGCGTCCATCTCAGGCTTCCCGTCTCCTTTTTAATGGTCAGGGTTGTCGTCCCACAGGGGAAATGACACACGACGAAAATCACCATGCAGACGGCTGTCACCCAGGTCCAGCCGTTTTGCGTCAGCAGAAGGCCCAGTTCTGCCGTAGAGGCTGCCTCCGTCAGCGTTCCCCCGGCGGTATACCCCATAATCACCAGGGGAATCACAATTTCATTTGCTGGCCAGCCCAGCAGGAAGGCCATCAGGATGACGCCGTCCAGCCCGACTGCTCTGCCCAGCGGGTCCAAAAAGCCTGTGCAGTGATGCAGGATGCTTGCGCCGCCTATTTCCACATTCGCCATCGTCCAGATGACCAGGCCGGCAGGGGCCGCCACCTTAATGGCCCTGCCCAGGACGAAGAGCGTTCTGCTCAGCAGAGAGCGAACCAGCACCTTGGCGATTTGCGGCTTTCGGTATGGCGGCAGCTCCAGCAAAAAGGAGGATGCCTCCCCTTTGAGCAGGGTCTTTGACAGCAGCTTCGACGCCAGCAGGGACA
>DBGCIZ010000265.1:0-6068 GCA_048355355.1 Christensenellaceae bacterium
TAGACGAGGTTACCATTGAGATTTTGCAGGATGGCGGCAGAGGTTTTTTGGGCTTTGGGAAAAACGCTATGGTAAAGCTGACGCAGAAGGAGACGGACGGCGGCGCAGAGGCCTTTTTAAAAAAGCTGTTTTCTTATATGAATGTGGATGCGAATGCAATTATAGAGGAAAATAACGGCGTTCTCAATATTGAACTGACGGGGGACAGCACTGGGGTGCTTATTGGCCGCCGGGGTGAAACGCTGGATGCCATTCAGTATTTAACCAGCCTGGTGATTAACAAGGGGGCGGAAAGCTATACCCGCGTATTAATCGATACGGAAAATTACAGGAAAAAGAGAGAGGAAACCCTAATCAAGCTGGCCAATCGAATCGCCGGAAAGGTGGCCAGAACGGGGAAACGAGTCGTGCTGGAGCCTATGAACCCTTATGAAAGGCGGGTGCTTCATGCGGCGCTGCAAAATAACAATAAGGTTGAGACGGTTTCAGAGGGAGAGGACCCTTACCGGAGAGTGATTATCAAGAAAAAGCGCTATTAAAGGCGAGAAAGAAAAGGCGGCGAGAAATTGCCGTCTTTTTTTAAAAGCAGGTGAAATATGAGCGATACGATTTGCGCCATTGGGACCCCCGTAGGCATGGGGGGAATTTCTATTATTCGAATCAGCGGGCCTGATGCCCTGCCGGCTTTGCAGCAGATTTTTTTCCCAAAGAGGGGAGCAGTGGAGCAGCCCCGCTACGCTTATTTAGGGGATATTCGAGATGGAGCAGCTTTAATTGACCAGGCTATTGGCATTTGGTACCGGGCGCCCTACAGCTATACCGGCGAGGAGGTCTGCGAAATCCAGTGCCATGGGGGCATGGTAGTGACCAATATGATTCTGGAATTGCTGATTCGGCGAGGCGTTCGTCCCGCTGCGCCTGGAGAGTTTACCAAAAGGGCGTTTTTAAACGGCAAGCTCTCTCTCGATGAGGCGGAGTCTGTCCAGGAGCATATCTCTGCAATGTCTGTAAAGGGCGCTATGGAATCCGCAAAGCGGCTGGAGGGCAGGCTGACGGAGAAAATCCGCTCCCTGCAGGATAGCCTGACAGATAGTATTGCAAAAATGGAGGCAGCTGTGGAATACCCAGAGGAGGAGCTGCCTGTGATTGAGGAGTGCGCGCGTGACATCTCCGTTTTGCGGGAAGAGATAGACAAGCTGCTTGCCACTTATGAATCAGGCAAGCTCTTGCAGGAGGGAATGCGCATTGCCATTTGCGGCACGCCCAATGTAGGGAAATCCTCGCTGCTCAACGCTATTCTAGGGGAAAGCCGGGCCATTGTCACCAATATCCCGGGAACGACGAGAGATGTTTTAAAGGAATATTATGTATACCGTGGCGTTCCGTTGATTTTCAGCGATACGGCAGGGATTCGGGCGACGGAGGATATTGTGGAAAAAATGGGCGTCGACCGGTCTTTAGAGGCATTGGATGCCTGCGATGCGGCCTTGTTTCTCCTGGATGCCTCAAGAGAAATTGAGGCAAAGGATTGGGACATTGCGGCCCGCCTGCGGCAGGGGAAGGGAACCGTTATTGCCATTCTCAACAAAACGGATTTGCCAGCCGTCACTACCTGCGAGGATGTGAAAGAAAGGTTGGGCTTTGACGCAATTTCCATCTCCGCGGCCACAGGGGAGGGAATCGACGCAGTTCTGGAGCGCATCTATCAAATTGCGGAAGGGCATGCCGGTCTGGCAGAGGGACTCACAATCTCTAATGTCCGCCACAAAAATGCTCTCCTTCAGGCAAGGCAATCCTTAGAGGACGCTGAGTGGGCCTGCGTGGATTATATGGATGCGGATTGCATCTCCATCGATTTGATGGATGCCTGGAGAAGCCTGGGGGAAATTACCGGGGAGACAGTTTCAGAGGACATTATTGACAGAATTTTTTCAAAATTCTGCCTTGGGAAGTAGACGGAGAGAAATATGAAGCTTTACGATGGGGGAACATACGATGTCATTGTAATTGGCGGAGGCCATGGAGGCTGCGAGGCTGCGCTGGCCTGCGCTAGGCTGGGCTTTTCTACGCTGATGCTGACCATCAATCTGGATGGCATTGCCCTAATGGCCTGCAATCCGGCCATTGGAGGAACAGCCAAGGGTCACTTAGTGCGGGAAATAGACGCCCTGGGCGGCCAGATGGGGCTGACTGCAGACGCGACCTTTATGCAGATTCGCATGCTAAACATGGGAAAGGGACCGGCAGTCCAGTCCCTGCGGGCGCAGCAGGATAAAAAGCAATATCAGCAGCACATGAAATGGACTTTGGAAAATACGCCTGGGCTGCTGGTGAAGCAAGGGGAGGCCGTGCGGCTAGAGGTGCAGAATGGAAGAATTTGCGGCGTTGTGACAGAATGCGGCGCTTATTTGCGATGCAGGGCGGCCATTCTGGCCACGGGGGTCTATTTGCAGAGCAGGATTATTATCGGCGAATTCACCAGAAAAAGCGGCCCGTCTGGTCTTGAAGGGGCTTATCATCTCAGCGATTCTCTGAAGGAGCTGGGATTTTCTCTCATGCGGTTTAAGACGGGAACTCCCGCCAGGGTGGACAGGCGCTCTCTCGATTTCAGCAAAATGGAGCCCCAATATGGAGATGAGAGGGGGCTCTCCTTTTCCTTTCTCAATATTGGTCTGAAGCGGGAGCAGGTGCCTTGCTATTTGACCTATACCAATGAGCGGACTCATGAGGTAATTCGGGAAAATCTGCACAGGAGCCCTCTCTTCAGCGGAGAAATCCGTGGGACAGGGCCGCGATATTGCCCTTCTATTGAGGATAAGGTGGTGAAATTCCCAGAAAAGGAGCGGCATCAGCTCTTTTTAGAGCCAGAGGGATGGAATACCAACGAGATGTATGTGCAGGGGATGTCCAGCAGCTTGCCGGAGGAGATACAGATTCAGCTTTACCGGACCATTCCCGGGCTGGAGCAGGTGGAATTCACCAGGACTGCCTACGCCATTGAATACGACTGCATTGAGCCAACGCAGCTGCGGCTTTCTTTAGAAAGCCGGGCAGTCAAAGGGTTGTTTTTTGCCGGGCAAATCAATGGCTCCAGCGGCTATGAGGAGGCGGCAGCCCAGGGTCTGCTGGCAGGCATCAACAGCGCCCTCTATTTGCGGGAGGAAGAGCCGGTAGTGCTGGGGAGAGACCAGGCGTATACTGGCGTATTAATTGATGACCTTGTGACAAAGGGAACGCGGGAGCCATATCGTATGATGACCAGCCGGGCAGAATACCGACTTCTTCTGCGGCAGGACAATGCAGATACCCGCCTGACAGAGCTGGGGAGGCGGATTGGCCTCGTTTCGGATGAGCGCTACGACCGGTATTGCTATAAGTGCGAGGCTATTAGGCGGGGCATCCAGGCTTTGGAAGAGACCGTAATCCCCCCGGGAGAGGCAATCAATGCCATGCTGGCGAGCAAGGGAGAGAAGCCTTTGGCCTCTGGGGCGCGGCTGGCGGATTTAATTCGCAGGCCGGCTGTAAAATGGGAGGATATCATGCCCTTTGCCGGGACGGAGGATTTTGACGCGGATATTGCCCAGCAGATTGAGAACACCCTGAAATACCAGGGGTACATTGAGAAGCAGCAGCGCCAGGTGGAAAAATTCCGCAGCCTGGAGAATAAAAAGCTGCCGCAGGATTTGGACTATGGGGAAATCAAGGGGCTGCGGCTGGAAGCCCGGGCAAAGCTCAACCAGCGCAAGCCGGAAAATATCGGGCAGGCGGCCAGAATTTCAGGGGTATCGCCTTCGGATATTGCCGTATTGACCGTATTTCTTGCGGGAAGAGGAGGACAGGCGAATGATTGAAGAGCTGCTGCTGAAAAAAGGAATTGACGAGGAAAAGGCAGCGAAAATGGAGTCCTATGCGCGGAAGCTAGTTGAGGCCAACAAGACGATGAACCTAACTAGAATCACCGAGCCGGAGGAGATGGCGGAAAAGCACTTTCTCGATTCTATTTTGCCCTGTACTTTAGGCTTGATTGCGCCGGGGCAGTCTATTGTGGATGTGGGCACTGGGGCAGGCTTTCCTGGGGTGCCCTTGGCTATTATGGAGCCGGAGGCCCACTTTACGCTGATGGACTCTGTCCAGAAAAAGCTGGAATTTGTGCATAACGCTGTGGATAACCTGTGTTCAAATGTGGATATCTTATGGATTCGCGCAGAGGAGGCCGCCCATATGGACCAATATCGGGAAAAATTTGACCTTTGCGTCACCCGCGCTGTAGCCTATTTGCCGAAGCTTTTGGAGCTTACAGCGGGGCTTGTTCGTGTGGGAGGAAAAATCTTGGCTTACAAGGGCACAGAGATAATGGAAGAATTAGAAAATTCAAGAAATGCGTTGGGCAAGCTCAATCTGAAGCTTGTGGATATTTATCAGAACCCTCTTGTGGATAACTTTCACGTCCTGGCCGTATTTGAAAAGAAGGGCTCTTTGCAGACCCAGTATCCCCGAAAATTCAGCAAAATTAAGGCTGCACCGCTATAAAAACAGGATAAAAAGAAAATTTGTGTTTTTGCTGGGAATCCTCACTTGTTTTGTCGACAGGGCAGGATTCCTATTGTTTTCGTAGAAAGTTTTTAATATAATAACGGCGGAGGAAAGATTGGGATGTTAAGATTTTCAAAACTGGTAAAACAAGAGGAAAACAGGCATTTGGACGAGCTTGAATATTTGCCCATCGATTCCATCGTGCCGAATCCATATCAGCCGAGGAAGTTTTTTTCAGAGGACTCTTTGGCAGAGCTGGCAGGCTCCATTAAGGAGATGGGGCTTTTGCAGCCCATCACTGTTCGGCGTATCGGCCAGGATCGCTATGAGCTAGTGGCGGGGGAGCGGAGGCTCCGGGCGTCTAAGCTGGCGGGCTGCACGGAAATCAAGGCGATTATTATCAGCGGCACCACGGATGGAGATATGGCTATTTTAGCCATGCTGGAAAATTTGCAGCGGGACAACCTCCACTTTTTTGAAGAGGCAGAGGGCTACCAAAGTCTGATTCGAGAGCATGGCTTTACTCAGGAGGAGCTGGCCCGGCAGCTATCGAAAAACCAGAGCACGGTGGCAAATAAGCTGCGGCTGTTAAAGCTGCCCCGGCGGGTGAAGGAGCGGGTCAGCGCAGCGGGCCTGACGGAGCGACATGCCAGGGCGTTGCTGCGGCTTCATAATGAGGAGGCTCAAATGGCTCTGCTGGATGCTATTATTGGAGAATCCTTATCCGTTAAGGATACGGAAGAGCTGGTAGAAAAAGAGCTCTCCCGGCTATATGGCGAGGAAAAGGAAGAGCCGCGGAAGCTGATAAAAATGAATTGCAGCTATAAGATTTATATTAACACCATAAAAAAGGTGGTGAACAAAATTGCAGTCCACGGGGTGAAAACCGTGTTCGACTACGCCGAGCGGGATGACTGCACAGAGGTCACCATTAAGCTGATGAAGTGAGCCACAACCATAGTTGTTTCCCCAATAGAAATAGGGATTGGCGCAAGCCTTTCCCTATTTTTCTGTTTCACGTGAAACAAAAGATTTCATGGAACCGGTTCTTGCAAAAGCAGCGGTATATTGTTATCATAATAGTACTGGAGGTATGAAAGTGTGAGCAGAATGATTGTTGTGGCCAACCAAAAGGGCGGCGTGGGGAAGACGACAACGGCCGTCAATCTTGCGGCCTGCATTGCCGAGCAGGGGCATCCTGTGCTTCTGGTGGATGTAGACCCTCAGGGGAATGCTACCAGCGGCCTGGGCTTGGACAAGCGAAATCTGGAGGCCTCTGTTTACGATGTTATGATTAACGAGGTGGATGTTCACGAGGTAATCCAGAAAACGGAATTTGAAAACCTTTCTATTCTGCCCTCAAATATCGATTTAGCAGGGGCAGAAGTAGAGATGGTCTCCATGATGAGCCGGGAGACAGTTTTGGCGAGGGCGCTTTCCGCCATAAGGGAGGATTACGACTTTATCATTATCGATTCGCCTCCATCTCTGGGTCTCATTACATTAAACGCCCTTGCGGCGGCAGACCAGGTATT
>DBGCIZ010000266.1:0-5686 GCA_048355355.1 Christensenellaceae bacterium
GTGGTCCGGCTCGGTATGGTTGCAGATGATATAGTCGATTTGGGCAGGGTCGCAATAGGCGCCGATTTTTGCAATCTGCTCGAGAGCATATTGCTCCTTCACCGGGTCAATGATGGCCGTCTTTTCGCTGCCCTGAATCAGATAGCTGTTGTAAGACGTGCCCCATTCTGTGCGCATAACGACATCAAATATTCTCAAATCGGGATTCTGGACGCCTACCCAGCGAATTCCATCCCCAATATCGGCCTGAACCATGATCGTACTCCTTACATCCTGTCTTATAGTATTATTAAACCTTTTGCAATGGGGGAAACATTTTTGCCTGCAATTTTGGCGGATTCCCTGGCGGAGAGGCGGGCGCATATTGAATCCGGCGGAGATTTCCTGTATACTTTTTTTATGGAAAGGAAGCTGGAGAAATTACCGATGAAGCAATATACTATTCACTTGGAAAAACAGGAATCTGATTTTTATGAAAAGGCTGCGGCAGACATGAACATGCCCGTGGAGGATCTGCTTCAGGCCGTTTTGCTGAAATACGCCGCAGATTTGGCGAAAAAGGCGCTGGCCGCAGGAAGGACGGGAGAGGAGACATGAAGCGAAGCGCCGGGATTTTGCTCCATATCACCAGCCTGCCCTCGCCCTATGGCATTGGGAGCCTGGGCAAGGAGGCGCGGGAGTTTGCCGACTCTCTTAAAAAGGCGGGGATGGCATACTGGCAGATTCTCCCCACTGGGTACACAGGCTATGGAAACTCGCCCTATCAGTGCTATTCGGTTTTTGCGGGGAACCCCCTGCTTATCGATTTAGAGCTGCTGATAGAAGAGGGGCTGCTGCTGCGCAGCGAGGCTGCCGCGCTGGACTGGGGAAGCGACCAGGAGCGGGTAGACTACGAAAAGGTAGAGGCAGCGAAGGAGCAGGCGCTGCGGCGGGCTTTTGCCCGGTTTCCCATGGAGCAGGCTCAGGCCTTTGCCCAGGAAAACGCCTGGTGGCTTAGAGATTTTTCCATCTATATGGCGGCGAAGAGGGCAGAGGGAGGCCGGCAATGGACGGAATGGCAGGATGAGCGCCTGAAGCGGCGCCAGCTGGAGGAAGATGCCCTGGCGGCGCTCCGGGAGGAGATGGACTACCAGGTGTTTTTGCAGTATGTGTTCTATAGCCAGTGGTTTCGGCTGAAGGAATATGTAAATAGCCTGGGCATTCAGATTATTGGCGATATTCCCATCTATGTTGCCATGGATTCCTGCGATACCTGGGCGAACCGGGAACTCTTCTGGCTGGATGAGGACCTGGCGCCCCAATATGTGGCGGGAGTGCCGCCAGACTATTTTTCTGCTACGGGCCAGCTTTGGGGCAACCCCATTTACCGCTGGGATGTGCTGCGGGAGCGGAATTACGACTGGTGGATGCAACGGATTGACTGGGCCAGAAGGAGCTATGACTTGGTCCGGCTGGACCATTTTCGCGGGTTTGAAAGCTTTTGGATGGTTCCCTATGGGGAGGGAACGGCCGTCGGTGGCCATTGGGAGAAGGGCCCCGGCATGGACCTGATTGGAAAAATTAAGGAGAAATATGGCGAGAGCATCATCGCAGAGGATTTGGGGCTGCTGACGGACGAGGTGCGGCAGCTGCTTTGGGATTCCGGCTTTCCCGGCATGAAGGTGTTGCAATTTGCCTTTGACAGCCCGGATGGCGATGCCCAGCCTCACCGCGTGCCCAGTCACTGCGTGATGTATTCCGGCACCCACGACAACGATACGCTGCAGGGCTGGCTGGAAAGCGCCGGAGCGTTCTGCGCTGCCTACGCAAGAGAGTATATGGGCCTGAGCGAGGAAGAGGGCCTTGTGCGGGGCTGCCTGCGCAGCGTCATGGAATGCCCGGCAAATCTGGCGGTTTTGCAGATGCAGGATGTGCTGGGCCTGGGGACGCAGGCCAGGATGAACCTGCCCGGGACAGTAGGGGACAACTGGCGCTGGCGCATGAAGCCTCAGGTCTTTACGGACCAGGTGGCAGAGAGGCTGCTGCGCATGGCGAAAATGTATTCCCGGGCGTAAGAAAAGACCCTGCCGGAGGGAGCAGCAGGGCCGGATAAATGCGAGAAAGCAGATTAAGTCGCCATTTGGGAGCCGATGAAGCTGGCTGCCATCAGGGCGGCTTTTTCTTCTGCGGCGGTAAAGGCCGGCTCGCCCTCCTTGGAAATCAGGATGACGGCGCCGATGGCCTGCCCCTCGCTGATGATGGGCTCGATAATCTGGCAGGCAATGTCTGAGACGTCCTCGCCGTCGTATACGGGCAGGGCCACAGCGTCGGCAGAAAGCCTTTTATGCTTCCCCCGCTCCTCGATGAGCTGCTCCAGCTGCTTGCCCACGGGCCGGGCCAGATAGTCCTTCTTGTGGCTCCCGTGGGCTGAGACGACAGAATCCTTATCGCAGACTGCCACAGTGCATTCCAGCACGGCGCCCATAGATGCCGTAAAATCCCTGGCGTAGTCGTTTAATTCGCCAATGGGCGAGTATTTTTTCAGGATAATGCCGCCTTCCCGGTCCGTAAAGATTTCGAGAGGGTCGCCCTCCCGTATGCGAAGGGTCCGGCGGATTTCCTTGGGGATGACTACCCTGCCGAGATCGTCAATCCTTCGCACAATTCCAGTTGCCTTCATAAATCGTTCCTCCGGTTCTATAAACGTTATGGTTGTATTATCTGTAAAAAATATGGCATTATTCCGAAAAAACAGGATGGAAATAAATACAAAAAGGGCCCCTTGGGGCCCTTTTCCGGCAAGAAAATTTTTATGCCTTTGCCAGGTCTACCAGACCGCGGTCGACCAGAATCTCGGCCACCCAGGCGCAGGCCAGGGCCACGACAGTGGTGCAGACCACCTTATGGGCGCCGGCCTCCTCAAATTCATTGCGGCGCTCCTTGGTCCGCAGGATGAAGGATTCGCCATCAAACATGCCCTCGTGGATTTTTTCGCAGATGGGCGAGCCATAGCAGGCGACGAATTTATCGTGAAGCATTTGGGATGCCTCATAGCCGGCGTACTGGTTTTCCTTATCTCCGTTTTCCTTCATAGGGGCAAGGGCCCGGCCCTGCTGGAGGCAGAGCATCATCATGCCGCCCGCGTAGCCGCCGCACACACCGTCGCCGCAGAGGGCCATGCCGCCGGAAAAGCCCGTGGCGCTTAAGAAAACATCCTCATGGCAGGTGCCCATCAGCTGGTCAATGGCCATAATGGTGCACTGGCCGCAGCCCTTATAGGTCTGCTCTATCTGAAAGCCGATGGAATATGCCTTTTTTACGTAGTCTACCCTTGCCGTGTCCTCGGCATCCAGACCGTTTTTCAGGCTCTCGGCCTGCTGAAGAATGCAGTATAAAATATCCGGGGAGCCGATGCCCGTCAGCGAAATTAAGGTCTGGCGCAAATCCACGCCCTTTTCCGCATTTTGCAGCAGAATAGCGGCCATGGTCTTTTCAATATAATAGGGATACTCTCCCGCCAGCCGGACAGCAAGCAGCGCCCGGGTGAGCGCGCCCTCGTCGCTCATGGCGGCCCTTGCCTCGTCGGCAGCAATTTCCGCTGCCGTCAGAGCGGGCGTGCTCTCCATCTGCAGAGCCCTGGCTAATTCGCCCATGGCGCTGTTGGCGCAAAAGGCGATAGTCTCATTTTTGATAGCCTTGTCGGCAGTTAAATTTTCCAGAGCGGCCAAAGCAGCCAACGCCTGCTGACCGACGCAAAGAACATCCGTTTCAGTACATTTCATTGTTTTTCCCTCTTTTTGCTTTTCTATTTTTCAGGAGCCTAAACGTCTGCTTTGGCAGGGCGAAGGCGTCCGTTTGAAATCACGAAAATGATATTATTGCACATCTATAATGTTATTTTGAAACAAAGCGGGAGATTTGTCAAGGGGCGCGCGCCATATTTGCGCTTTGAGGAAGATTTTTTAAAAAAGGGATTGACAAATGAAATCTGCGAGAATATATTAATACATGAACAGATGTTAATATGAAAGAGTGAGAAAACGATGATTGACCGTTACGGCAACGACAACTGCGATTATAAGCACGTTCATACAGACCTGGTGAACCAGGTCCGGGAAAGGATGCCAGAGGAGGAGGTCCTCTACGACCTGGCAGACTTGTTTAAGGTTTTTGGAGATACGACCAGGATTAAAATTCTCTACGTCCTCTTTGAGTCGGAGGTCTGCGTCTGCGATATTGCTACTTTGCTCAATATGAGCCAGTCTGCCATATCCCATCAGCTGAAGGTGCTGAAGCAATCGCGGCTGATCAAATCCCGCAGAGAGGGGAAGACAGTGTTTTACTCGCTGGCTGACGACCATGTGAGGAGAATTATAGACCAGGGCAGCGCCCATATCAATGAATAATAAAGGAGAGCGGAGCAATGAAAAAGGTGTATCGTCTGGTAGATTTGGACTGCGCAAACTGCGCGGCAAAAATGGAAGAGGGAGCGAGGAAGGTCAGCGGCGTCGTAAGCTGCAATATCAGCTTCATGACCCAGAAGATGACCATTGAAACCGAGGGAGACCATGAAAGGATCATGGATGACGTCGTAAAGGTAATGAAAAAGGTAGAGCCCGACTGCCAGGTGGTGCGTTGACATGAAGGGCATGAGGGCCCGCATTATCCGCGTGGTGATAGGCGCGTGCCTGTTGGCGGCGGGCTTGATTCTGGGGCAATACGGCTGGTCCCTCTATATTTTCCTGGCGGGGTACGCCATTTCGGGCTATGACGTGCTTTGGAAGTCGGCCAGGAATATCGCAAAGGGCCAGGTGTTTGACGAAAATTTCCTGATGTCCATTGCAACCATTGGCGCCTTTGTCATCGGAGAGTATGCAGAGGGCGTGGGCGTCATGGTGTTTTACCAGGTGGGCGAGATTTTCCAAAAGTACGCGGTGAACCGCTCCCGCTCCTCTGTAGCGGAGCTGATGGATATCCGCCCGGATTATGCGAATCTGGAGCGGGACGGCGCATACGAGAGGGTAGATCCCTATGAGGTAGCGGTGGGCGATATCATCCGCGTATCCCCCGGGGAGAAAATTCCCTTGGACGGCGTGGTGGTCTCCGGAGAGGGCTGGCTGGATACGGCCGCTTTGACGGGCGAATCCGTGCCGCGGGCCTTTGCCCCGGGGGACGAGGTGTTATCCGGATGCATCGACAAGGATGGCCTCATGCGCATTCAGGTGACAAAGGAGTTTGGCGAATCCACCGTTTCAAAAATTTTGGAGCTGGTGGAAAACGCCCAGAGCAAAAAATCGAAAACGGAGCGGTTTATTACCCGCTTTGCAAGGTACTATACGCCGGCTGTGGTAATATGCGCCCTGCTGCTGGCGGTGCTCCCGCCGTTGCTTGTGTCGGGGCAGCAATTTGCGGATTGGGGCTATAGGGCGCTGTCCTTCCTGGTTATCTCCTGCCCCTGCGCGCTGGTTATCTCCATCCCCATGGGCTTTTTCGGAGGGATTGGCGGAGCGGCGAAGCAGGGCATCCTCATCAAGGGGGGCAGCTGCATGGAGATTTTAAAGGATATGGATACCGCCGTTTTTGACAAGACCGGAACTCTGACCGACGGCAAGCTGAAGGTGCGGGAGATTTACGCAGAGGATCAGCAGGCCCTGTTGGAGCTGGCAGCCTATGCGGAGAGTATCTCCAACCACCCCATCGCAAGGTC
>DBGCIZ010000267.1:0-3572 GCA_048355355.1 Christensenellaceae bacterium
CCCGAATGGTGCCCTCGCCGTTGAGGCGGGCCTCAATTTCGCTATCCTTCACGTGCCTGGTCAGGCCGTCGGAGCAGAGCAGCAGCATGTATCCCTCCTCGAAGGCCGTGGAGTACACGTCCACCTCCACCTCCTTCATGCCGATTGCCCTGGTGATAATGTTTTTATAGGGGTGGACCTCCGCCTCCTCCGGGGAGAGATAGCCGTTATCCACCAGATACTGGACGTAGCTATGGTCCCGGGTGAGCCGGTCCAGCCGGCCCCTGCGGAGCATATAGGCCCGGGAGTCCCCCACATGGGCGGCGATGACCATGTCGCTATAGACCACGGCCAGCTCCAGAGTTGAGCCCATGTTTTTATAGTTCTCGTTGGCCTCGGCCGCCTCGAACACCTCCCGGCTGGTCTCCTCCACCAGCTCCCGAAGGCGGCGGGGCATGACCTCCTCCTCCCGCCGGAGCTTGCGCTGCATGTGCTTTGCCGCCATCATGCTGGCCTTTTTCCCCCCGGCGTGGCCGCCCATGCCGTCTGCGACAATGGCCAGGATATACCCGCCGCCGCTGGCGATAAGGACGGTATCCTCGTTTTCCTCTCTGATGTTTCCAATATGGCTTGCGGCATACGTCTCCATAGTTATCCCCTCATGTATCTTGCGCGGAGCTGGCCGCAGGCGCCGGCAATATCCTGCCCCAGCGACCGCCGCACCGTGGCGGAAAGGCCCCGCTGCTCCAGCTTCCCCAAAAATCCGTATATATCTTTTTTAGAGGGGCTCTGAAAGGCTCCCTCCCCAATGCTGTTATATGGAATCAGATTGACATGGCACTTCATCCCGCGAAGCAGGCCCTCCAGGGCGTCTGCGTCCGCCTCCCCGTCGTTAAAGCCGTGAAGCAGAATATACTCCGCAATGACCCGCCGGCCGCTGGCCTGCTGATATTGCCCCAGGGCCTCTATCGTCTCCCCCAGGCCGTATTTGGCCGCGATGGGCATAATTTGCCGCCGCTTTTCCTCCGTTGCCGCGTGCAGGGAGAGGCACAGGGTGACGGGCAGCCCTTCCTCCGCCAGGCGCAGCATCTGGGGCACCAGGCCGCAGGTGGATACGGAGATGTTGCGAAGGCTGATGTGCAGGCTCTCCTCCGCATTGACGAGGCGGAGAAACCGCACCGTGTTCTCATAATTTGCCAGAGGCTCCCCCGTGCCCATCAGCACCACGTTGGTGATGTTCCGGCCCGGCCCCATATCCCGGTTCAGGGTGAGCACCTGGCCCAGCATCTCCCCTGCGGTCAGATTCCGCTTCAGCCCTCCCTTGCAGGAGGCGCAGAAGGCGCAGCCCATGGCGCAGCCCGCCTGGGTAGAGATGCAGGCCGTGTTGCCATGCTCATACGCCATGACGACACTTTCTATTATATTCCCATCCCAAAGGGCCAGCAAGTACTTTCTCGTGCCGTCGGCAGAGGTAAGCCGCTCCACCACGTCGGGATATCCCTCCCGAAAGGTGCGGCGCAGCGTCTCCCGCAGGGCCTTGGGCAGGTTGCTCATCTCCTCAAAGGGGGCGCATTCCATCAGCCAGCGGTAAACCTGGGCGGCCCGGAAGGGCTTTTCCCCCAGGGCAGCCATGGCCTCCCGCAGCTCGGGCAGGGTCATGTCCAAAAGGGCTTTCATGTCGCCCTCCTTTCCAGCGCGGCAATAAAGAAGCCGTCGATGCCGTTTAAATGGGGAAACAGCTGCACCCGCCCGCCCCGCAGGGGCAGCGCCTCCGGCAAGCAGCCCGCCAGGGGCGCCTCCTGAAAGTCCTCATGCCGGGCCAGAAACCAGTCTATCACGCCGTCGTTCTCCCCCCGGTTGATGGTGCAGGTGGAGTAAACCAGCCGCCCCCCTTTTTTCACATAGCGGGATGCCGTCTCCAGAATGTCCCGCTGCAGGGCCTCCAGCGCCGCCAAATCCTCCCGCTCCTTGGCGGCCTTGATGTCCGGCTTGCGGTAGAGCAGGCCCAGGGCAGAGCAGGGCGCGTCCACCATGACCCGGTCAAAGGCATCGTAAAACCCCGGCACGGGAATGGCCGCGTCTGCTGCCGCCGTCTCTGCCACTACGCCCAGGCGGGCGAAGTTTTCCTCCATCAGGGCCACCCGGTGGGGGTGGATATCCTGGGCCACCAGCCTGCCGGGCCGGCGCTCCGCCGCGTAGGCGGTCTTGCCGCCAGGGGCGGCGCACAAATCCAGCACAGCCATGCCCCGCTGAATATCCGCCGCCATCACGGCCAGCATGGAGGCCTCCCCCTGGACGGTGATGCAGCCCTTTTTATAGAGCCGCATGTCGTCCACGGCAGAGATGTTTTTCACGTAATAGGCGTCCTCGCAATAGGCCCCCTTGGCAAAGGCAAGGCCAGACGCCCTGAGGGAGGCCTCAAAATCCGCCGGCGCAATTTTCAGCCGGTTGGGCCGGATGCAGGTGGCCGCCCCCTCTTTTTTATAGGCCAGCATGGCCTCCGCAAAGTCCATGCCGTAGTCAGCCATATATTTTTCCACCAGCCACTGGGGGTAGCTGTAGGTCACCGCCAGATAGGCCGCCGGCTCCGCCTCCCTGGCGGGATAGGTCACCTCCCCCAGATGGCGAGCCACATTCCGCAGCACCCCATTGACAAAGCCCTTCAGCTGCCGCTTTGGCGATTGCTCCGCCAGCTTGACGCACTCGTTGACCGCCGCGCTCTCCGGCACGCTCTCAAAAAACATGAGCTGGCAGACCCCGAGGCGCAGGATATTCTGAATCAGCCGGTGCACCCGCTTGCCCTGGGTAAACTGAGCGATGACGTAGTCGATGCGCTTTTTATTCTCCAGGGTCGTGAAGCAGAGGGCGGTGATAAACCGCTTCTCCTGCTCGGGCAGGCCCCGCAGATGCTTTTTCAGGGCCAGGTTGAAAAAGGCCCCCTCCTCCACCTCGGCCAGCACGGCCAGGGCGGTTTTCCGCTCGTTTGCCATCATTTTCCCTCAGGGGAGGAAAACACATCCCGCCCCTTGCCTCTTAAAAAGTCCTCTGCCTTCATGGCCTTGCCGCCAGGGTATTGCAGCTCCAGAATCTTCAGCAGGCCGTCGGCGCACTGATAGACCAGCCCCTGCCTTGGGTCCGCCGCCACAATGGTGCCCAGAGGGTGGCTCACTGCCTCCGAAGCCTGCTCCGCCCGCCAGATTTTGATTTTAGCCTCCCCATGCATCAGGTAGGCCCCGGGGGCCGGGTTCAGCCCGCGAATCAGGTTGACGTTTTCCCGGCAGGTTTTGGCAAAATCCAGCTGGCCGAAGCCCTTGGGGAACATCCGGCAGATGGTTGCCGCCTCAGCGTCCTGGGGCCTCCGCTCCAGGGTGCCCGCCAGCAGCTTTTCCAGCGTGCGCTTCAGGGTGCCTGCCCCTACGTGGGAGAGCCGCTCCCGCAGCTGCCCCCCAGTCTCCCCGGGGAGGATGTCCACAGCGTCCTGCTCCAGCATGTCCCCCGCGTCCAGCTCGTAGACGGTGAACATGGTGGTGATGCCAGTCTGGGCCTCGCCGTCAATCACGGCCCACTCAATGGGCGCGGCGCCCCGGTACTTT
>DBGCIZ010000268.1:0-9382 GCA_048355355.1 Christensenellaceae bacterium
GATGGTGGAAATCGTATCGCGGGATAAGTGCTTTGCAGCCAACGCCCCCATTGCCTCAGCAGGGGACGAGACGGCCAGAATCGTGGCAGAGGCGCTGGAGGCCCTTAAGGCATAAACAAAAAATACGGCGGGGAAGCGGAATGGCTCCCGGCCGTATTTTTTTATGCAAATTTGGGGGAGGGCTGCGCTTAGAGGGCGGCCTTTCGCCGGCGCTGCGCCAGATAGAGGGCCGCTGCCAAAAGGGCGGTGACCAGCTCTGCGCTGGGGTAAGAGAGCCAGACGCCGCTCATGCCCCAAAGGGAGGACATCAGATAGGCCAGGGGGATGATGGCAGCCAGGCCGCGGAGCAGGGAGATGAGCTGGGCGGGCAGAGGCCGCTCGGTAGCCGTGAAAAAGGAGGATAGGATGATGTTAAAGCCCACAAGGGGAACGGCCACGAAATAGAGGCGAAGCCCCTGGACGGCGATTTCCTGCAAAAGGGCGTTGTTTTCGCTGTTAAACATCTGGGCAATGGGCTCTGCGCAGAAAAACACGACGGCATAGATGGCTACGGAAAGCACCGCCAGGGTCAGCATGCTGTATCGCAGCAGCCGTTTGATTTGAGCAGACTGGCCCTGCCCATGGACGCGGCTCAGCAGGGGCTGCATGCCCTGGCCAATGCCAGTGAAAATGGCGGTGACGACCAAAGACAGGTTGGCAACCACCCCATAGGCCGCCACACCCACGTTGCCAACCAGCCCCAGGATAATGGCGTTAAACACGATGATGACAATGCCGGAGGAGAGCTCCGTCACAAGAGAGGGAACCCCGAGAGACAAGATGGAGCCGAAGAGCCGGGGATTGGCCTTCACCTTGGCCAGCCCAAAGCCGGCCCGCTTGCGGTGCAGCGAGAGGAGCAGCATGCTGAAAATGGGGGCCAGGCCTGTGGCCAAAACGGCGCCGAAGATGCCCATGCCCATGGGAAAGATAAACACATAGTCCAGCACGATATTAGAGAAGCTGCTGGCCAGCATGCCCGCCATGGCCAGCTTGGGGTTGCCATCGTTTCGAACAAAGCAGACGAAGATGTTATTGAGCAAAAAGGCGGGGGCAAACAGGAGAATGACCTGAAGATACGTATTGGTCATCTCAAATACAGTGGAATCCGCCCCCAGCAGGGCCGCGATAGGGCGGGAGAAAAAGATGCCCACCAGAACAAAGACCAGGGCCAGGGCCGCGCCCAGAAGCAGGGTATGGACAAAGGCGGTTTTCCCCGAATGCCCCTGGCTGCGGGCAACGGCGTATTTGGTGGCGCCGCCCATGCCCAGCATGAGGCCGCTGCCGTTGACAATGCTATAAATCGGGATGGCCAGGTTGAGGGCGGTCAAGCCGTCTGCCCCCAATCCCTGGGAGACGAAAAAGGTATCTGCCAGAATATAGCAGGAAAGCCCCAGCATCCCAAGCACGTTCAGCGAAGTGTACTTAAAAAAATCCATGCTTTCACCTCCAAAAAAATAACGCGCTGCCCCCTCGCATCTTCTACGGCCTGCCGATGCGAGCGCAACGCGCCTGCTCCCTACCCGGCGGCAGGGAGCGAGCTTTTTAATCCTTCCTGTTTATAGCACAGATAGGGAGCCTTGTCAAGGAGCTTTTTTCATGGTAGGGAAAGCAGCCGCTCCAGATAGGCCAGGGCGGCATCCAGGGTTTGCCGGTCAATATGGTCGTCGTGGCAATTCATAATGTTGGAGATGGTCAGCCCCACCCTGGTTTTGGTGCAGGCGGAGATACAGATAAGAGGACCCTTTCCCGGCAAAATTTGAACCGAGTCTCCCGCAAAGGGCTTTGGCTCCATGTCGGGTGGGAGACGAACAGCAAGCGTATCCCCCACGCCGACGCAATCCACATAAAAGAGCCTGCGCCCCTGAACGGGAAAGGAGGAGAGAAACCCTCTGCGCCCAAGGGAGAGAAAATCCCGATGGTCTACAAATACAAAGGCAGTGCCGGGAGGCCTTTGGGAGGCCAGGCGGTATAGCAGGAGTACGCCGGAGCTGGTGCAATTAAAGTTGGAGGTGTTCGGCACGGCCCGGTACCCCAAAATCAGCAAAAGGGCCAGAACCATCTCCCCCACAAAGAGAGGAAGCCGCAGGCAGGCCATGATGAGCCAGCAGGCTGCCACATAGAGCAGCAGGGGCAGCAGGGCAAAAATGCCGGAGAGCGCTCTGCTGCTCAGGCATTTCACATGGCTGAATAGCCGCGCCGACGGCGTATCATAGGGCGCGATCACGATATTCCTGGCAGAGGCAAGGTCGCCCAAAATGAGATTCCAGCTCTCAATGCCCAGCCAGGAGGCCCGCTGCAGCGCGGCAGGATAGCCGAGCTCCGCAAATGCCTTGGCCGTGGATTCCAGAAAGGCCTGCTTTTCGCGGCGGTAAAACCGCCGGCCGTATAGGGAAAAAACCTGCTTTGTATACTCCTTCATCGCCATGTCTCCTCAAGGCTATTATAGCGCGAAAACACGCTTCGTAAAGCCCAATTCCAGAAAATTAACATTTCGTGCTATCAAATGGATTGCCTCATTGTGTTGCACTTCTGGCCGAAAAGTATTATAATGATACGAAGTTTGTAGAATGGATTGTGAATTTGGGAGCACTTGGAGGAAAAAATTGAGAAATCACCGTTTTTGGATAAAGATAGCGACGTTTGCGGCGGCACTGTGCCTTGCCTTTGGCTGGAATACCGTGGCCTTGGCGGCGGAATACGACGATTCCAACATCACCAGCCAGGCGGCCATGCTCATTGACGAGTCTACCGGCACTGTGCTTTACAGCAAGAATGCCAAAGAGCAGGTGGCGCCGGCCAGCACCACGAAGATTATGACCGCTTCTCTGCTGATGGAGCAGATAGAGGCAGGAACCATCAGCCTGGACGACGTTGTGGAGGTGGGGGACGAGATTTCCTCTGCCCGCGGCAGCTCTATGGGCCTATCGGTGGGAGACCGGGTCACCGTAGAGGACCTGCTTTACGGTATGATGCTCAACTCCGGCAACGACGCTGCTCTGGCTGTGGCCAAGCTGGTGGGGGGGACGGTTGACGATTTTGTAGATTTGATGAACGAGCGGGCGCAGGAGCTGGGCATGACGGGCACCCATTTTTCCAATCCCCACGGCATGGACGATAAGTCCGGCAACCATTACGTCACCGTGGAGGACATGGCGCGGCTGGCCATTTACTCCGGCCAGTTCCCACTGCTGCGGGAGATTGCGTCCACCAGCACTTATACGGTCACCGCGCAAAATGACGGCAAGACCTACACGCTTCAAAACACCAATAAATTGATTTACTACGACCCCGAGATGGATGCGGAGGACTATACTTATGACTTGGCAACCGGCTTAAAGACGGGAAACACGCCCAACGCCGGCTACTGCCTGGTGGCGACGGCAACCTCGGAGGATGGGAGCACGAAGCTCATTGCGCTGATTTACGGAGACCAGTCCGAGGCTGGCGTGGATAGGTGGTCCATGGCGGAAAGCCTGCTGGAATATGGCTTTGATAATTACGTCACCTTCACTGCCGAGTCTCTGGCGGAGCAATGCAACCTGACCGTAAACGTGGCTGACGCTGCGTCTAACGACGAGGGAGGCGGCGTCCTGGTAGCGGCGCCGGACATTTCCGATGAGGATACTCAGGCGTTTACCATGCTGAAGTCGGACGTGGAGGAGGGCCTCCAGGCAGAGGTCACCCCGGTCAGCAATCTGACGGCGCCAGTGCGGGAAGGCGATGTAGTAGGCACGGCTGTGATTACCGTAGGCGGAGAGACCATCTTCAGCGGCAATATTTTGGCGACCCGGGATGTCGCCATGGAAAGCAGGATTATCTCCCCTTCGGCAGAGCCAACTGCCTCTCAGCAGATTGAGGTGGTGGAGAATGGCAACGCCATCCGCTTTCAGGATATGTGGTATTGGTTTCTGATTCCTCTGTTCCTGATTGTATTTCTGATTATCCGGGCGGCCAGCGCAAAAAGGCGGCATAAGCGTTATGCCCATACCAGGATGAACTCCAGGGCCAGGGTGCCCAGCTATAGCCGGCGGCATAGGCGGCGGTATAAATACCGCGCCAGGGCACGGCGGAGATATTAAGAGCGCAAAAACGAGCAAAAGGAAATAGCATTTTCAAAAAAGACAGGGAGAGGGCAGTCTCGCCCTGTTTTTGTTTGCAAGCAAAGACTGCGAGGGAGTAAACGCGGGGCAATCTTACGTCAAAATATTACAAAATGATTACAAGGAAACGACATAATTCTGTCGAAAAATGTATATAGAAAGGACTGATTCCAGAAAAGCCAACGAAACAATATTGCTGAACGCTCAACATGCAGGAGGGAGAAACATGAGACGCACGATCGCAATTTGCATTGCCGGAATGCTGCTCTGCGCTACGCTGGCGGCTTGCCAGCCAACGCCGGAGGAAACCATTATTGGACAGAAGGATGGCTCCTCTCTCGAAGAAAAAATCCATGAAACTGCAGATGCCAATTTGGCTGCCACAGGCGTGGGCAGCCACTATACCTATCAAAAGAGCTATGAGCAATCAAAAAACACTTTAACAGTAGACGCTATTTTGACAGGTGGAGCAGAAAATGCTATGCCGGTACTGAATGTAGAAGATGCGCCCTTTGAAAGTGGAGATTCCCTAAAAAAGATTACAGAGGGGTTGTTTCCAGGATACAATTTTTATGACAGAACCGACTTAACCCGCGAGGAGCTGCAGGCGGAAATTGATAAATATGAATTGCGATACTTCCGGTATCAAAATCATTTAGACTGGGAAACAGGAGAACCCCTCCCGGAGGGAACGCCGTCCAACGACCCGGGGGCGCCTCTCACTACTGAGCTGGGCCTGATGGGAAACGACGCAATATCGCAATTAACGGAGGAAGAGATTTTTGAAGCATATATTGCAGAGTTGTACCGGCGCTATGAAGCCGCTCCAACAGTAGAAGAAATGGATCCACCAGACTATCAAATGGCAGTTCCAAGCGATAGCACCATTCCTCAAGAGAATATTTTAGCACGAAACAATGGCATGCAATATACCATAACCTTTGTTAATTGGGATGAATCTCCTGGCTCCGCTTTGATGATTGATAGAATTGATAAAACTTTGCCTGACGATATTACCATGCCGGAGGTGCTGACCCCGGCAGAAGAATTACGACAGGATGAAGCAATGCAAGAGGATTTAGCGCAAATAGAGGATTGCATGGGTAGCATCGGAGTAGACTATCTGACCCTATATGGCGCCTATCAGGGGGACGACGTCTGCCGGTATATCTATACCCGGCAGTACAATACAGCCCAGGAGGACTATGTACCCGACTATCTTGGAATGACTGCTACAGATGGAGAGGGCGTCATCATGCGGGACCTCTGGGGGCCGGAATACATGCAGATTACCACCTACGAAGGGGAAATTTATGATATTTACTGGTATAACTCCTCCAAAATCAAGGAAGTAGAGAACGAAAACGTCAAGCTGCTGCCCTGGGCAGAGGTCCAGGAGATTTTCGAGCAGCAGATTGACTTCATGCTAACCCCAGCTATGGGGCATCGAAAGGAGGAGGGGCAGCGGATTTACTTCCCGCAGCCGACGGACATCACCATTGACAGGATTCACCTAGGGTTGACCAAGGTATTGGTGCAGGACACGGACGAATACCGGCTGATTCCCACCTGGAACTTTTTCGGGACGGATAATAGCCCCAACGACGTGGTTCATTATGAAAAGTGCTACCTGACTATCAACGCCATAGACGGCAGCATTATTGACCGGGGTGTGATGTATTAGAAGCATAGAAAAGGCGGAGGGGCTTCCCTCCGCCTTGCGAATGGACTGCTAGAAATCGCTGTCTACGTCAAATTCAATAATATCCCCGGTGGCAGTGTCGATTTCGTAGTTATACTCGGCGTTGTCCTTAAAAAATTCCACGTCGTAATAGCTTCTGCCGTCATCCCGGTCCAGCTGCACGCGGACATAGTCCGGGTCAGTGACCTGGGCGTGCTCCAGGGCAATCTGCTGAGCCCTCTCCTGACCGATATCGCCGGAAGCTGCCGTCTGTTGCCCGCCGCCATTGTTGCGGGAGGATGCGTTATACTCCAGCACCTGGCCAGACTCGGCATCGATGACGTAATCATACTCGGTAGAATCCTTATAAAATTCTACCTCATAGGTCACCTTGCCGTCGTCCCGGTCCATTTGCACGCGGATATAGTCCGGGTCAGTGACCCGGGCATGCTCCAGGGCGGCCTGCTGCGCCTGATCCTCGCCAATGTATTGGGCTCCCTCGCTGGCCGCGGCAGAGGGGAGAATGGTGGTATCTGCTTCAAATTTGACCACATCGCCAGTGGTAGCGTCAATATCGTAGTCGTATTCCGTGTTACCGTCATAGAACTTGACGTCGTAATAGACGCGGCCGTCGTCTCGGTCCAGCTGAACCACAACGCCGGAGGGGTTCGTTACGTTGGCATGGGCCAGCGCGATTTCTCTGGCCTCATCCTCGCCGATGTATTCGCCTTCGCCAGCCGCAGCGGAGGCAGCCCCGGCGGCAGCAGAGGATGTCGGCTGCGGCGAGGCGCTGCCAGAGGCGGCAGGGCTGACGCACCCCACCAGAAGCATCAGGGATAAAGCAATTGCTGCTGCAAAAATCAACGTTCTTTTCATTCTCGTATGGTCCTTTCCTGTTGTGTCTCTTTACTTTAATAATGCCAGAAACACCGTTTTTATTGCAAATTATTTTACCTGCTTTTGATTTTTTTATCAACGGATCATTCCCGGCGAAACACAGCAGGCAGAATTTGCTTAAAAGCCCAAATCCTCGTCTACCAGAATGATGTGATACGCCTTGTCCGGCAGGGGATATTCCAGCCGCATGGTGATTTTGCACATGCGGTGCGGGTCGTCGCAATTGGCGCATTTCCCCGTCAGACGGCAGGGCAGGTCGTGGCCGTTGCGCTCGGCATTTTTGGGGCATGCCTCCTTTTTAATTCGGGCAATGGCTGCGCCGTAATTTTTTACAATTTTATTTCTGCCAACAACCATAATCAGCTTGTCTGGCCCGTAGATGAGGGCGCCAACCCGGTTGCCGACGCCGTCGATATTGACGATGTCTCCATCCTCTGTAATGGCGTTGGCCGAGCAGATGTACGCATCGGCCATCATGGCGTCCTTCATGGCCTGCTTGGGGTCCTCGCCGCGGGATTTGGCCAGGGTGGTGGAGTAGATGGTCTTTCCGCAGGTGAGCAGGTAATCCCAAATGCCCGTTTCCTGCAGGGTTTTGCTGCCGCCCTTGCCGATGGACTGGCAGTCTGCCAGAAGGGCAATGGCCTGCTCTCTGGCCTCATCCCTGTTTTTCGCCAGAGTGGCGTGATAGCCTTTTTGATTGAGGGTTTCTAACAGCTTGGTGTAATCCATAATGGTGGGCCTCCCGTTTCATTGTTCTAACATGTATTATAGCCAATAGGCGGCGGAAAGTAAATGGAAAATGGGGCGCAGAGACCCCCTTGCTTTTTGTCCCCTCTTGCAATAATATTATATAAGGAAGGATAGCATAAAAAACAAACCTTGCGGAAAGGCGGCATATGGATAGAAAACAGCTGATTCGGAATTTTTGCATTATTGCCCATATTGACCATGGCAAATCGACTTTGGCGGATAGGCTCATCGAAGCCACGGGAACCGTGTCCAAGCGGGACATGGCAGACCAGCTTTTAGACCAGATGGACCTGGAGCGGGAGCGGGGCATCACCATAAAATCCCAGGCTGTCCGGATGTTTTACGAGAAGGACGGTGAGGAATACACCTTTAACCTGATTGACACACCGGGGCATGTGGACTTTACCTACGAGGTCTCTCGCTCTCTGGCTGCCTGCGAGGGCGCCATTTTGGTGGTGGACGCCAGCCAGGGCATTGAGGCCCAGACGTTGGCCAACGTCTATCTGGCTATGGATAACGATTTGGAAATCCTGCCCGTCATCAACAAAATCGACCTGCCCTCTGCCCGGCCGGACGAGGTCTGCCAGGAGATTGAGGACGTGCTGGGGCTGGATTGCAGCTATGCGCCCAGAATCAGCGCTAAATCCGGCATTGGCATTGCGGATGTGCTGGACGCCATTGTGGACTATCTGCCGCCGCCAAAGGGAGATGAAAGCGCCCCTCTGAAAGCGCTGGTATTTGACTCTTATTACGACAACTATAAGGGGGCCATCAGCTATGTCCGCATTATGGATGGCACAGTGCAGGAGGGTATGCCCATCCGGTACATGGCCGCAGGGAAGGATTACGACGTAACCGAGGTCGGCGTCTTTACCCCCGGCTTTTACAGGACGGATCGCCTCCAGGCGGGGGACGTGGGCTATGTGGCCGCAAGCGTAAAAAACGTTCGCGATACCCGGGTGGGCGATACGCTGACCAGCGCGGAGTGTCCCGCCAGCGAGCCGCTGCCCGGCTATAAGCGGGTGACGCCCATGGTGTTCTCCGGCGTGTACCCGGCGGATGGGGCCAGATATGACGACTTGCGGGAGGCCCTTGAAAAATTGCAACTGAACGACGCCTCCCTTTCCTTCGACGCAGAGGTCTCCGTGGCCCTGGGCTTTGGCTTCCGCTGCGGCTTTCTCGGCCTGCTCCATATGGAGATTATTCAGGAGCGGCTGGAGCGGGAATTCGATTTGGATTTGGTCACCACCGCCCCAAGCGTCAGCTACCGGGTGGTCAAGACCAACGGGGAGGAGTTGACCGTCTCTAACCCGACCAATTTGCCGGACCCGGGGGTCATCGACTATATGGAAGAGCCGGTGGCGGACGTCTCGATTATGACGCCCAACGACTATGTGGGCGCCGTGATGGACATCTGCCAGGAAAAGCGGGGCGCCTTCCGCAACATGGAGTATTTAGAGGCAAACCGGGTGGTGCTGCACTACGATTTGCCCTTAAACGAAATTATCTACGACTTTTTTGACCTGCTCAAATCCCGCACGAGAGGCTATGCCTCCATGGATTATGAGCTGAAGGGATACCAGCGCAGCGACCTGGTCAAGCTGGATATCCTCTTAAATGGAGATATGTGCGACGCGCTTTCCATCATCGTCCATAAGGACCGCGCCTACGCCCGGGGCCGGAGCATCGCGGAAAAGCTGAAGGAGGTGATTCCGCGGCAGATGTTTGAAATCCCCATCCAGGCGGCAATCGGCGGCAAGATTATCGCCCGGGAGACGGTGAAGGCTCTGCGCAAGGACGTTTTGGCAAAGTGCTACGGCGGCGACATTACGAGAAAGAAAAAGCTGCTGGAAAAGCAGAAGGAGGGCAAGAAGCGCATGCGGCAGGTGGGCACTGTAGAGGTGCCGTCCGAGGC
>DBGCIZ010000269.1:0-3486 GCA_048355355.1 Christensenellaceae bacterium
GTAGCCCACATTTTCCATGTTTCCGGTCATGTATTTCTGGCGGTACATATAATAGGGGGCGTAGCCGTTCTCCGCTAGCGCGGCCCTGCTTCTCTCCAGAATTTCTTCAATCTCCTCCGCCTCGGCGAAGGTCTTTTCATTTTCCATGCCAAATTTAGAGGCCCGCTTAATAGCCAGGGTGTGAACGGTGATGTTCTCCGGCCCAAGGGCCAGCACATCTGCAAGAGATTTTTGAAACTCTGCCACGCCCTCTCCCGGTAGACCGGCAATTAAATCCGTATTGATAACGGAAAAGCCAATCTGCCGCGCCATGCGAAATGCCTCAAAAAACTGCGCAGCTGTATGCTCCCGCCCGATGGTCCGAAGGGTAGCGTCGTTGGTAGTCTGTGCGTTGATGGAAATTCTGTCTACCCCGCAATCCCGCAGCATGCGGAGCTTTTCCTCTGTGATGGTGTCTGGCCGGCCCGCCTCCACGGTAAACTCCCTGCCCCCCAGCCGGGCACCCTGCTCCACAATGGGCCGCAGCAGCGCAGCAAAAAAGGAAGTGGGCGTGCCCCCGCCAATGTAAACGCTCCTGACCTGTTTGCCCTCCAAAATGGGGCGGCACTGCTCTATTTCCCAAAGCAGCCTTTCCTGATAGGCCGCCTCCGTCTCCCCGCCTTGGCTGACGATGGAAGACGCAAAGGAGCAGTAGGCGCATTTGGTCACGCAAAAGGGAATGCCGATATAGACATCCAGGCTGTTTTCCCCTATGCTATCTAAAACGTCCTTCTGGTTGGCGCAAATTTCCTCCGCCAGCTGCAGCTTTTCCAAGGATACGTCAAATTCCTGCCGAAAGAGCCGCCGTGCCTCCTCCATGCCAAGCTCCTCTGCCGTATCCCGCAGCAGCTTGGTGGGGCGGATGCCCGTCAGATTGCCCCAGGGCTTCTCTCGCTTAAAATAGTCCTTCAAGCATTGATAGACGCAGATTTTCACGCTCCGCTTTTTCAGCTTTTTATAGAGCAGGTCATCCCCTGGGGCAGGTGCCTCCGACGCCTGCTTGCACTGCGCCACCGCATCCCCATCCAGAAACAGCTGCGCCCGGTTGACAAAGCGGCCATTCCGCTCCGCAAAGTGATGCACCAGGACGTAGCCCTCCCCCGGGATGTCTGTCACAGCCTCGATTTTCTTCTCAAATAGAAACAGCCGGATTTCGTCGCAGATATCGCCTGCCAGCTCGGCTGTATTCGTCATGTAAGCGGCCATTGGTTCATATACGGGTTGTTTTCCCGCTCGTGGGCCAGGGAGGACGATTCCATATGGCCCGGATAGACAATATAGTCTCCCTGCAAGTTCCGCAGTTTCTCTAGGGATGCCATCATCTGCTCCATGCTTCCGCCGGGGAAGTCTGTCCTGCCGATGCTGGCGGCAAACAGGGTATCTCCTGTGAAAATGCACCCCTCTACAATATAGCAAGCGCTGCCTGGCGTGTGCCCCGGCGTGTGGAGGACGACAATATCCAGCCCTGCCAAATGCAACACGTCTCTATCCTGCACCAGGCGGTCTGCCGGCTTAATTTTGAGCTGCATTCCCATGAGTCCGCCGGCATTCTTTTCCGGGTCCCCCAGCATGTCCGCATCCAGCTGGTGAATGTAGGCCAAGGCGCCGTATTTGTCCCGCAGCTCATCCACAGCAGCAATATGGTCAAAATGGCCATGGGTCAACAAAATCGCCTGACAGGTCAGCTCTTCCTCCTCCAGGCAGCGGATAATTCTATCCCCCTCAAAGGCCGGGTCTACGACTATCGCCTGCCTTTCCCCTTCCTTGAAGAACACATAGGTGTTGGACATCATAGGCCGGGTCGTAATTTTGATTACCTGCATCACTTTTCTCTCCAATCGTCGCTCTTAAAACAGCCTTCTACTATCCAGCAAGATGGTGACTGGCCCGTCATTGACGGAGGAAACCTGCATGTCCGCCTGAAAAATCCCCGTCTTTACGGGGATGCCCGTCCTCCGAAAGGCCTCCACAGCCCGGTTATAAATGCCCTCCGCCTCGGAGGGGGCTCCGGCTCGGATGAAGCTGGGCCGGTTGCCCTTGCGGCAGTCCCCCAGTAGCGTAAATTGGGAGACCAGCAAAATCTCACCCCCGACCTCCTGCACGGAACGGTTCATCTTGCCCTCATCATCTGCGAAAATGCGAAGCTGCGCGCATTTCCGCACAATATAGTCGATGTCAGCGTCGCTGTCGCCCTCCTCGCTGCCCAGCAGGACGAGAATCCCCTCGTCAATGCTGCCAATTACTGAGCTGGCGACCACGACATTTGCACTTTTCACTCTTGTCACTACTGCTCTCATCAGTTGTTCACCCTGTATGCGTCTTTTACGGAGGGGACCCGCTTCAGCCGCTCCATCAGCATCTGCAAATCCTTCATATCCCGCACCTCCAGCGTAATGTTGATAATGGCGGTGCCCTTCTTGTTTCCCCTTGCATTGATAGAGGAAATGGAATAGTCCAAAGAATAAAGCATGCCAGAGACCTTGGCAATGAGCCCCGGCGTATCCACACAGTCCAGCTGAATCTCTACCGTGTATTTTGAGACCTCCTCCTGAGAGGACCACGCTACCTCAATGCGCCGCTCCGTTGGGAAGTCCACCTCGTTGATATTGGAGCAGTCTGCCCGGTGAACGGAGACGCCTCTGCCTCTGGTAATAAAGCCGATAATATCGTCCCCCGGCAGCGGATTGCAGCATCGCGCCAGCCGCACTACCATGCCGCTCTGCCCCTTTACGACGACGGCGTCATCCTCTTTTCCCTTTTGCGGCGTCCTTTGCTTGAGAATGACCGTCTCAGCAATCTTGTTGGTCTTTTTATAGTGCTCCTCCAGGCGGGAAATCACCTGCGCCGCAGAGACGCTTCCCAGGCCCACCAGGGCATACATATCCTCTACCGTGTTGATGGCGTATTTTTTATAAATTTCCCGGAGCCACTCCGTTTTCAGCAGGGTATGCACCTCGTAGCCGGCCCGCTTCGCTGCCTGCTCAATGAGCTCCCGCCCCTTTTGAATGTGCTCCTCCTTCATCTCCCGCTTAAACCAGTTTTTGATTTTTGAGCGGGCGTTGGCCGTTTTGACGATGTTGAGCCAATCTCGGCTGGGTCCCTTGCTGTTGGGGTTGGTCAAAATCTCCACAATGTCTCCGGTTTTCAGCTCATAGGTCAAGGGAACCATTCTGCCATTGACCTTGGCGCCGACGCACTTTTCACCCACCTTGGAATGGACGGCATAGGCAAAGTCGAGAGGCGTGCTCCCCTTGACCAAATCCTTCACATCCCCCTGCGGAGTAAAGACAAAGACATTATCGGAAAAGAAGTTGATTTTTAAGGCCTCCATAAACTCCCTGGAGTCCTTCATGTCGTTTTGCCACTCCATCAGCTCGCGAAGCCAGGCCAGCTTCTCGTCAAAATCCGTCCGTTTGGTAACGCCGTCCTTGTATTTCCAGTGGGCGG
>DBGCIZ010000270.1:0-14219 GCA_048355355.1 Christensenellaceae bacterium
GTCCGCATAGTCGCAGACCGGGGTACCCAGGTTGGAGACATACACCACCGTTCTGGCGCCGTGCTCCTGGCAGAATTTTGCCGCTGCCACAATCTCCTTAGTATTGCCGGACTTCGTCATAAACACGCAGATAGAGTCCTTGGTAAACCGCTTATGGCCCATGGCCATAAATTCCGCAGCGATGACAGCGTGGGATTCTATATTAGACTGTGTATCCATCATATACTTCAGCACCATGGCGTGGGAATACGTCCCGCCGCAGCCGATAAAGAACACGTTGGAATAGCCGTCGTTGGTGATTTTATCGGCAGTTTCACGGATTTGCCCCTCCAGAGCCAGCGCGTCGTTGATGACCTTCTCATACCTTGGCACGTCGAATTGGAACATAGCTTTCATTCTCCTTTTGTTATATATTGTTCTATATTGGTATAGTACAATACAAAACAATACTTGTCAATCCCTTTTTTTTGTATTAAAATAAAAGAAGAAAAACTGTGGGCAGGAAGGGATAAATTGATGTTTTCTTTGGATACCAATTCCGTGGTGCCGCTTTATAGACAGCTGAAGGAGCATATCCTGGCGCAGCTAAAGTCTGGCGCATTGAAGGAGGGGGACAAGCTCCCCACCGAGCAGGAGTATAGCGACCGCCTGGGCGTCAGCAGAATCACCGTCCGGCGGGCCTTTAACGAACTGGCTGAGGAGGGCTATCTCATCCGCGGAACGGGGAAGGGGACCTTCGTTCGGGCAAATAAAATCGGCGAAAATATTCTGGACAATCTGAGCTTTACCTCCGTTTGCCTGAAAAACGGCGTCCGGCCAGGGGGGAAGGTCTGCCAGATATCGCTGCAGCCGCCTACGGAGGAGGATAAGGCCCTGCTGGGCGAGGAGGAGCGGGTGCTCTATCTGGAACGGGTACGCACGGCGGACGGACTGCCCGTGATTTTAGAGCAAAACTGGTTTTGCAGCGCCTACGCTGGGCTGATTCAGGAGAATCTGGAGGACGCATCCCTCTATGGAATTTTGGCGGAGAAATACGGCGTGGGGGACCTGCACAACACAAAGACCATTGAAATCGCCTTTGTAGACCAAAGAGAGGGAGGCCTGCTGGAGATTGACGAGGGGACGCCCGTGCTGCAGGTGAAGGAGCTGGTGTTCGACAGCGAGGAGCGGCCCGTTCACCGGACGCGCCAGCTGATTTTGGGGGACAAATTCAAATACGAAATCAGTTCTCGCTGAAAGTAGGATAAAAGAGAATCAGCCCAGTACGGCAAGACTGCCGCGCTGGGCTGATTTAATGCTGCTGAATCTGCAAAATTGCAATGGTTCGCTGGTCCATTTCCCCATGGAAAAATTTATCCAAAACCTGCTGGAATATGCCAAGGCGGCTGTCCGCCAGGGCAAACAGGGTCATAGAGGAGCGCAGCTTCAGCTCATCTGGCCAACCGAAGATATGGCCGGCATCCCGGGACGGCAGGGCCAAAAGAGCCTCACAGATTTCAATCAGACGGCTGCGCAGAATGGGATGGGCCAGAAAGGCTCGGGCCTCGTCTATGTCCCGAATAGCGTAGGCCTGAGAGGTAGGGCTTTGACCCAGCCCCTGAATTTGGGGAAAGATATACCACATCCAGTGGCTTCGCTTTTGCCCGGCCTTGATTTCCGCCAGGGCGGTGAGATACTGACGCTCCTGGGCGGAAAGAAACCGCTCTAATCCTGCCATGGGCTTTACCTCTTTCTGGGATGCGGGCCACGCTACAGAAAGCGCACGTCTGGCTTGAGAAAACCGTCGGTCAGCTCCACCACCCCATAGGTAGGCTTGCGGCCGCGGGGGCGGGAAATGCTGCCCGGATTCATGAGCAGGATGCTGCCGTAATAGTCGATGAGGGGGACGTGGGTGTGGCCAAAAAAGGCCGCGTCCACCTCCTGCTCCGCGGCGAAATAGGCCAGCCGCTGAAGGCCGTATTTCACGCTCTGGCCATGGCCGTGAGTTAAAAGCAGCCGCTTGCCACAGAGAAAGACCGTTTCTGTCAGCGGCGCGCCACCAAAGTCGCAGTTCCCCAAAACGGAAACCATATGGGCCGTGGTTTGGATGCGGGCGGCATCTCGGGCGTTATCTCCCAGATGAAATACGTAGTCCACAGGCCCCTCCCGCCGAAGAGCCTCCTGCACGCCGGAGATATCCCCGTGAGTATCGGAAACGACGAGGATTTTCATGCCCTGGATACGTACTCCTTCACAGCAGCGAGGGCTTTTGCCCGGTGGCTGATTTTATTTTTAATATCCGGCGGGATGCAGCCAAAGGTCGTTCCGTATTCCTCCACGAAGAAAAGGGGGTCGTAGCCAAAGCCCTCGCTGCCCTGCTCCTCGCTGACGATTTTGCCCCAGCATTCCCCCTCGCAGGAGAAGAAGGCGGCGCCGTCTCTGGCCATGACGATAGCGCAGACGTATTTGGCCCTTCTGTCCTCCTCGGAAAGAGGGGCAATCTCCCGCTTTAGCTTGTCGTTATTGGCCTGGTCTGTGCCCTCAGCGGAATAGCGGGCAGAGTATACGCCGGGCCTCCAGCCCAGCCCCTGGACGCAGAGACCGGAGTCGTCTGCCAAAACGTCGCAGCCGGGACACAGCCGGCTGATGGCCACTGCCTTTTTTTCGGCATTCTGCGCGAAGGTGACGCCGTCCTCCACAACGTCGACGGCGATGCCCTCGTCCCGCAGGGAGCAGATGGCGTCGTAGGAGCCTGCCAGGATATTTTTGATTTCCCGCACCTTACCTTGGTTGTTCGTTGCAATAATGAGTTTTTTCATTGGTATGGCCTCCTTTATATCATTCAGCCTGGCCGAGAGCCTGCCTCTGGATGGCGGCCAGCTGCCGCACGCCCTGCTTACACAGGCCCAGCAGGGCGGCAAATTCCTCATCAGAGATGGGCCGCTTTTCGCCGCAAATCTGGATTTCAGAGATGCCGCCATCCTCTGTGCCCACGAAATTCATGTCCGCCTGGGCAGAGGAATCCTCCTGATAACACAGGTCCAGCAGGGGCTTGTCCTCCACGATGCCTGCGCTGACGGCAGCCAGCGTCTGCTGAATGGGGTTTTTAGCGATTTTGCCCTCTTGCAGCAGCCGATGGACGCAGAGGCTCAGGGCGACAAAACCGCCAGTGATAGAGGCGGTACGTGTGCCGCCGTCAGCCTGAATGACATCGCAATCGACGGTAATCGTGAGACCGTCCAGGGCGGTAAAATCCAGGATAGAGCGGAGGCTCCTGCCAATCAGCCGCTGAATTTCAATGCTGCGGGAGTCAGCCTTGCCCCGTTCCCGCTTTTTACGGGTCAGGGTGGAGCCGGGCAGCATGGCATATTCTGCGGTGAGCCAGCCCTGGCCCTTGCCCTCAAGAAAGGAGGGCACGCCATTCTGCACAGTGGCGCTGCACAGAACCCGCGTGTTCCCCCACTCAATCAGGCACGACCCTGCCGCATTGGGCATGAAGCCGGGCGTTATGGAAATATTGCGCAATTGGTCAAATGCTCTGTCTTCTCTTATCATTGGTAAAAATGCTCCTTCTAAGATTCTTCTTCTGTTAAATCCACGGCGGCATCCGCAGCGGAGAGAGAGTCTGCCTCGTCCTCCATGCTGGCAGCGGAGTCGTAGTCCATCAGGACCTCGTTGGCCAAAAGGGGAAACATGGTGGCAGCACTGCTCTCGTAAGGCTCTCCCTCTACAGTGACGACGACGTCCTCCACGCCGTCCACTTGCTGGCAGGCAAAGTCGATGGCGCTTAAGAGCTTTTGCTCCTTATCCTGGCTGGTAGAGATAGCGGAAAACTCCTGGGAAAAGTCCACCGTCAGAACGCCGTCTTCAGAAAGCTCTGCGCTTAGCAGCTCCGTGCCCTCTGGGAACAGGGTCATCAGGGCGGAGTCCTTATGCTCCTTCAGCATGGCGTTGAGCACCACAGTCGGGTCGATATCCGGCGAGTATTTGGTCACCGGCACGAGGAGCCCGCTGTCCGCCGTCTTATAAAAGACGGTTAAGGGAGAGAAGCCCTCGTCCTGGTCGTAGGCCGGGTTTAAATCCATAGAGGCCACAGGCTGGGAAATATCCGTTTCCCCAAAGGTCTCGGACACACCGTTGACCTGAAGCTGCACTTGCTCCACCGCGGGGAACTGCTTCATGGTGTTGACCACGGCGCAGACGATGTTTGCCCCGCGTTTGGCGCTGACCTCGCTGAGCCAGCCGGACTGGAGATTCACCGTGGCAAGGCCCTCGTCCATAGAGACGGATACCTGGGTATCTGCCGGCAACAGGGCGGAAAGGCCGACCTCCTCCAGCTGGACCTGAAGGGCGTCGGACGCCACCATTTGCTCCAGCAAAACCTCGGCAATATCGTCGCTCCACGGCTCGGATACATAGACCGGCACAAGATAACCCGCGTCTTGCTCATAGTATACCACGGAGGTCCGCTCATAGGGATCGCCGCTGACGGGCATTTCCTCCTCCGGCATTTCAGAGGAGCAGCCCGCCGCCAGCAGCAGCCCGACGGCCAGAAGGATACAACACAGAACCTTATATTTTGATTGATACATGACGAATCCCCCTACAAATCGTTGATATTCCATTTATACAAGGCTGATTCGCCATCTATGCCAACTTCCTACAATATACCATAATTGCGAAAGATTTCATTGCCGTGATGGGGCGTTTTACACGCTTCCCTTTTTATGGATCGCTCCCGATAAAGCAGGCTTCATGTTGCTCCAGCAAGCTGGAGGTTTTTTGGCCTGAACGGGGGCGCTTTATTGCATCGCCACCAATTTTGCCTCCTCTTCCTCGAAATAATCCGCCATATTGCTACTCAATCCGCTGGCTTTCCATGCCTGCTCAAAGGTAATATCCGGCGTATTGCTTAACAGGACAAACGTACTATCCTGAGCCGCGTGGTCCATTCTCCCGGTGACTTCTAATCTGTATTGATATGCATAATCGTCTGTTTTCCAGGTGCCATCGCTCATTTCATAATATCGAACCATGGTGACGGGCTGATGATTCTGAAAATATTCTTCAGCCAGCTCTGAATCAGTGACCTCATAGGTCTGAACCACGGCGGGTTGCTGGGGAGAGCATCCAAACAGACTGAGCAACAGGAGTGCTATCAAGGTGATTCTAAGGATTCTTTTCATCGCTGCTATACCTCCTAAGGCGGATATCCTGCTCTAAGTATAGCATATCTTCCTATGGTTCACCACAAGAAATCAGGAGGCATCATCGCATGCCCCGCAGCTATGATGTTGCTGCGATCGGCATGCTCTGACGCCATCCTCTCAAAGCGCTTTGCTGTTGCCATAGGCCTTTGGGTCGACCCATACTCCGGCAGAATAGAGCTAAGCATCGACTTTATGCTGCCTTCCGTTTTGGGTTGGCTGGGAACCAGATAACCCTGCGCTGGCTGCCGTGCAGTATAAAAAATCAATGTGGCGGCGCTTGGCATGTGCAAAAATAGGCGCTGCATCCTCCCTGATAGCAATCGCAGGGTAAAAAAGTTGCAAGGAAGGAAAGGGGGCTGTATAATGTCTTTGAAAGATTGAGAGGTGTTTTGCGTGACGCTGGACGGATTGACCCTTTCCGCCATTTTAAAGGAGCTTGCCTTTTTGAAGGGAGCGAAAATCGAGAAGGTGCAGCAGCCCCAGAGGGACGAGGTTTTGCTGATTCTGCATACGGAGGAAGGAAAAAAGCAGCTGGTGCTTTCCGCTTCGGCGGGGGACTGCCGCGTTCACCTGACGGAGGAAAGGCGGCAGAACCCGCCAATGGCGCCGAATTTCTGCATGTTTTTGCGCAAATATATCGGCGGGGGCAGGATTGAAGCAATCAGCCAGCCGGGGCTGGAGCGAATTGCGGCGATAGAAATCCTGGCAAAGGATGAGATGGGCGTGCCAGCCCGGTATACCCTGGTGGCAGAGATTATGGGAAAGCACAGCAACATTATGCTGCTGGACGAAAACAGGCGCATTATGGAGAGCCTGAAGCATATTTCTTTCGACGTGAGCAGGGTGCGCCAGGTGCTCCCCGGCATGACCTACGAATTCCCGCCGACGGATAAGGCAGACCCCGCCCGGGCCTCTCTGGAGACGCTGGCAGACGTGCTCCGCGGCAAGACCCCGCCCCGCTGCATCTGCGAAAGGATACAGGGGATTTCTCCCCAGGTTGCAGAGGAGATTTTGGCGGAGAGCGGCCTGGCGGCAGAGCCCTTGGGAGAGGATAGAGCCAGACGGCTGGCGGCAGAGGTGAAGGAGTTTATCACCCTGGCGCATATGCGGCCCTGCATTCAGAAAAATCAGGATGGACTGCCCGTCTTTTACTCCGTGGCCCCCTTTGCCGCCTATGCGGAGGAGGGAAGAGTCTATTTTGACACCATGAACCAGGCTTTGGACGGATATTATACCATCCGGCGAGAGCTGGCCGCGCTCAACGCCCGGCGGGCTGCTTTGAGTAAGCTGGTAGGGAAGCATATCGGCAGAGTGGCGAAAAAGCTGAAAATCCAGCTGGACACCCTAGCTGCTGCGGAGAAAAAGGAAAAATATCAGGTCTATGGGGAGCTGATTACGGCGAACCTGTATCAAATCAAGCGGGGGGCCAAATGGGCGGAGGTGCTGAACTACTACACCAACGAGCCTGTTCGGATCCCCATGGATGAGGCGCTTTCCCCCTCTCAGAATGCGGCCAGGTATTTTAAACGGTTTAATAAGCTGAAAACTGCGGCGGTCATCGCTAAAAAGCAGGCAGAGGACTATCAGGCAGAGCTGGCATTTCTGGAGGAGGAGGAATACGCAATCTCCGCAGCGGAGACCACGGAGGAACTGGCAGACATTCAGGCGGAGCTGGCCAAATATGGCTACGCGGAGGCAGCGCAGCAAAAGGGCAAGCCGCGGCGGACAGACCCTCTTTCCACCTTTCGCCGGTTTGTAAGCCAGGATGGCTTCACGATTCTGGCGGGCCGCAACAGCAGGAGCAACGACGTGCTGACCATGAAGGTGGCAGGGACGGAGGACATCTGGTTTCACGGCAGAAATATGCCGGGCTCTCATGTGGTGCTGTTCACAGAGGGCCGGGAGCCCACAGACCAGGCCCTGGTGGAGGCGGCGACCATTGCGGCGACTCTTTCCAAGGGCAAAAATGCGGGCAAGGTGGATATCGACTATACGAAGCGGGCCAACGTATGGAAGGCCAACGGCGCCAAGCCGGGCATGGTGCTCTACGAGGGGCACAAAACCCTGACGGTGGCGCCCGACGCCGCACTGGTGAAGCAGCTGGAAAAGGAAATGGAGGATTAGCAAATGGAGTATACGAGAAAGGTGCAGTATTACGAGACGGACATGATGGGAATCGTCCACCATGCCAACTACATCCGGTTTTTTGAGGAGGCGCGCTCCTATTATCTGGATCAGGTGGGCTTTGGCTACGAGCAGATGGAAAAGGAGGATGTGCTGATTCCCACGGTGAGCGTGGAGTGCCGCTATAAGAAGCCGCTGACCTTTGGCGATGCGTTTGTCATCCGGGCAAAAATAGAGGAATTCAATGGGGTAAAGCTGAAGCTAACCTATCAGCTGACAAACCGGGAGACGGGGGAGCTTTGCGCGGAGGGCACTTCGGAGCACTGCTTCTTCGACCATAACCACAAGCTTTTGATTTTGCAGCACGGACATAAAAATGTTTACGATATATTCATGAAATTGAAGGACATGACAAGTTGACTTTGGCAATAGAACTGTATATAATAAACAAAGATATGCCAATCTTAGCTTACCAGAGCAAAATTGCATCATGCATGTTGGACGGAAGAAGGGTAGAAAGTGAATTTAGAGATTTTTGCGCGCATTGACGACGTGGTCGAGCGGTTTGAAGAAAAACGGGATATTTACAAATTGATTGCAGAGGAAATCAAGGAGTATTTTGAGACCAGCGTCTTTACTCGCAGCCGCTTCACGCTCTCCCTTGTCTACCGGATTAAGGCGGTGGACAGCATCCGCGAAAAGCTGCTGCGCAACAGCTATATCAGCACCTACGGCTCTGTAGACGAAGTCATGCGCCATTTTCAGGATTTAATTGGCTTTCGCATTGAATGCAAGTTTATCGACGACGAGGTGTATGTTTATAACCTGTTGAAGGAGGTCTTTTCGGAGACGGAGGACAATGTCTATTACTTTGACCCGCTGATGCCGAAAATTCGCTTCAAGCTTTCGGAAAAGCAGCCGCAGAAGCAGAAAAATGGATTCAATATCTATAAGATAGACGGGCTCTACCTGCTGGGCAAGGAGCAGATTCGCTTTGAGCTGCAAATTAAGGCCCTGGTCAATACCTTCTGGGGCGAGATTGAGCACAAAATTATCTATAAAAACAGCGAATATTCCCTGGCGGATAAGTTTGTGGCGGATTTGATGTTTTCCATCAAAAAGAGCTTAAACATGATAGACAGCCAGCTTTATGTCCTCTACAACCGATTTAAGCGGGCTGGGGATGTGAACGAGGAAAAGGGCAATGCCCGCTCGATTGAGCGGTTTATCTCGAAAATGGTCAACGATACCTATATGCGGCTGATTCACAGCCAGGTGGGCATCACGGTGGATTTTAAGAGCAGCTGCGACGCGGTAATCCGCTATATTATGGATGTGAACAACGCCAAAACCATGGAGGATTACGGCCATATCATGCTGAGCGTGTTTGACACGCTGAACAGCGTGGAGGAGGGCGGCCTGCGGGTTGATGAGCAGCTGGTGTTCGACCGGAAGCTCTACTTTGCGGACGAGTTTTCAAAAAACATTTACGAGACGATTTTATACAATGTAAATATCAACTATAAATGGTATCTCTTCTTCCTCATTCTGTTTCACACGAGCAGGGGCGACAATAGCCAGGATTTGGAGTCCTACATTGCTTACTATCGGAATATCTTTCTGCAAAACAGGTCGCTCATGGCGCTGGACGAGCTGAAGGATGGAGATAACATTCGGTTTGATATTTTAAACGAGTTCTCCCGGGTGTTCCGCGAGGCAAAGACCATCGACTATTTTTGCGACAAGGGCATTACCCACGTGCACCGGGCCATGAACGCAGTGCTGCCGAAAATCGTGGAGCTGATTCACGACGGCGCCATCTGGGATGTGATTAAAGAGGAGCATTTGGCGGCCTTCCGGGAGAAGGTACGGCTCAAATAAGAAAAAAGAGCAAAAGGAGTTGAAAAACTTCTTTTTTTCATATGCGAATGGGAATACTGGAGGATATGGAGGAATATGCTCAAAGCAGGCAGCAAAATAACGAGGAACGCAAGGGGCGTCGCCCCCAATCAGATTTATTAGTTGAAAAGTTCTGCAAGAAATGATATGATACTTGTATCAACTTGTTATTATAGTGGGAGAAAAAGATGGAGCAGACGACGCAGAAGCTGAATGCTTTCGCCATAAAACCTCTCTACAGGCAGCTGAGAGAGATTGTGGAAAGCGAGATTGACGAGGGGCTGTTGAAGCCGGGGGATAAGATTCCCTCAGAGGCAGAGCTAAGCCAGAAGTATGAGGTGAGCCGGATTACGGTACGGGCGGCGTTAAACGAGCTTTCGGAAGAAGGAATCCTGGTGAAAATCCAGGGTAAGGGTACCTTTGTTACCCATATGAAAAAGAAAAAGATTATCACCTTTAGCGAGATTAGCTTCACCAAGGCCTGCGCGAGAAATCACATGCAGGCCGGGCGGAAGCTGGTAGGCATGGAGGTAGAGGATGCCAACAGCGACGATCTGCGGGAGCTGCAGCTGAAGGAGGGCGAAAAGGTAATCGCCGTGAAGCGGGTTTTGTTGGCGGATGGCATTCCCATTGTGGTTGTGCATGACCGGGTTCCCTACGGAAAATACAGCGGCCTTCTGGAAATGGACATTGAGGGCAGCTCGCTCAACCAGCTGATGATTGGCATTACGGGAGGGAGTATGTCCAGCCTGCACCGGACTATTGAGGCGACCAGCGCTACGGCAATGGATGCCAAGCTGCTGGAAATCAATGTAGGCGCGCCTATGCTGCTTCTGCGAGATATTATGGGAAATGAGGAGGGCAGGCCTATCCGAAGAACCAGAGAGGTGCTGGCGGGAGACAAGGTTCGCCTGGAAAGCTGATGATGGAATGGACGCCAATCAATCTGGAGGAGCTGCCGAGAAAATCGCAATATCTGCATTTTATCAACGGAACGGGATGCGACTATAGCACCACGGCCGAGGTGGATATTACGGCGCTGTATCGTACGGCGAAGAAGCGCGGGATTAAGGTAAATGCCGCGATGGTTTACGCTGTAACGGCGGCGGCCAACGAGCAGCGCGAGCTGCGGATGCGCCTAGACGAGGAGGGCAGGCTGGGCTATTGGGATTTTTTGAGCCCAATCTACTCTATCTTTCATCCGGAATGGGAGACCTATTCAAAAATCTGGACGGAATTTAACTGGGAATTTAGCCAGTTTTATCAGAGCTATCTGGAGGATAACCAGGCTTATAGAGATGTGAACGAATATTTTGGCAAGCAAAATGTGCCCAAGAATGCTTTTTATATGACGGCTATCCCATGGCAGGACTTTGCCTCCATTCAGTTTCACAATCCCAAGGCAAGGCCCAGCGACTTGACGCCCTTTTTGGCTTGGGGCAGGTTCCGAAAAAAGCGGGGCAGAGTAACCGCAGCCATGACGCTGCGGGTGAACCATGCAGTCTGCGATGGATTCCATGTGAGCCGCTTTTTCCAGGCGGTGGAGCAACGAAGCAGAAGGGCAAAGGAGTGGCTGCGGCAGTAGTAGCGAGGCTTTCTCAGTTGGGAAAGCTTTTTTTGTGCCCACAAGAAAAAACCACCCTGGCACCGCAGGGTGGTTTTTTATGGGATTGATTATCGAATGAACTCCGCCCCCACATAGGGAACCAACGCCTCCGGCACCTTGACAGAGCCATCAGGCTGCTGGTAGTTTTCCAGAATGGCGGCGACTGTCCTGCCAACGGCCAGGCCGCTGCCATTTAAGGTATGGACGAACTCGGGCTTCTTTCCCTCGCCCTTGAAGCGGATGTTGGCCCGGCGGGCCTGGAAGTCCTCGAAGTTAGAGCAGGAGGAGATTTCCACATACCGGCCATAGCTGGGCATCCACACCTCGATATCGTAGGTTTTGGCGGAGGAGAAGCCAATATCTCCTGCGCAGAGGGTGACCACCCGGTAGGGCAGCTTCAGTTTCTGCAAAATAGATTCCGCATCCGCGAGGAGAGACTCCAGCTCCTCGTAGGAGGTTTCGGGGCGGGTGAACTTCACCAGCTCCACCTTGTTGAACTGATGCTGACGGATGAGGCCGCGCGTATCACGGCCGGCGCTGCCCGCCTCGGCCCGGAAGCAGGCGCTGTAGGCGCAGTATTTCAGAGGCAGCTGGGCCCCGTCAATCACCTGCTCCCGGAACATGTTGGTGACGGGCACCTCAGCGGTAGGAATCAGATAGTAGCTGGTGTTCTCCAGCTTGAACATGTCCTCCGCGAATTTTGGCAGTTGACCCGTGCCATACATGGAGCGCTCGTGGACGATATAGGGAGGGAAAATCTCCGTATAGCCATTTTCTCCGGCGTGCGTATCCATCATCAGGTTGAACACGCTCCGCTCCAGCCGGGCACCCAGGCCCTTATAGAAGGTGAAGCGGGCGCCGGTCACCCGGGCGGCTGTCTCAAAATCGAGAATTCCCAGTTTTTCGCCAATATCCCAATGGGCCATGGGCTCATAATCGAAGTGAGTCGGCTCAAGATACCGCTTGACCTCCACATTGTCCGCATCGGAGAGACCGTCGGGGATGTCCGGGTTCGGTGTGTTGGGGATAGAGAGGAGGGTCTCCCGGATGGCATCATCCAGGGCAGCGATTTGATCGTCCAGAGCTTTAATCTGGTCGCCCACCTGCTTCATCTCCGCGAACAGGGGCTCTACATCCTCGCCGTTTTTCTTCATCTTTGGGATTTCCTTGGAGACGGCGTTGCGGCGGGCCTTGAGGGCCTCTGCCTCAGCCAGGAGGGCCCGACGGTCTGCATCCTGCTTCAGCAGGGCATCCATATTGGTGGGCTTGCCCCTTCTGGCTACGGCCTTGGCCACCTCCTCGGGGTTTTGACGAATGCGCTTTATATCCAGCATAGTATTTCTTCCTTTCTCTTACATTCTATCCGGAGCCTTTACGCCAATCAGGTACAGCCCCGTTTTGATGATATCGGCGGTGACGCGGGTCAGCAGCAGCCGGGCCGCAGTTTTGGCTCCGTCGTCGTCGATAATTCTGTGGTCATAGTAAAATTTGTTAAAGGCCTGGGCCAGGTCTATGGTATGCCGCGTAACGAAGGACGGCTCGTTTTTCTCCTGAGCGCGCAGAATCGTCTCCGGGAAGGAAGCGACCAGCTTCACCACCCGCAGGGCATCCTCGTTATCCAGGGCTGAATAGTCGGGCGCGACGCCTTCAAGCTGGCCCTCTGCCCGCCGAAGCACACTGCGGCAACGGGCATGGGTGTATTGTACATAGGGACCCGTCTCTCCATCGAAATTGAGCACCCGGTCCATATCGAACACGATGTCCTTAATCCGGCCGTTGGAGAGGGCGCTAAACACAACCGCCCCGACGCCGATATCCTCGGCGACCTGCTCCTTGTTTTCCAGCTCCGGGTTTTTTTCGTTAATGACAGCCAGGGTCTTGGCGATGGCCTGCTTGAGAACATCCTCCAGAAAGACCACGTTGCCGCCTCTGGTAGAGAGGGTGCCCGTAGTAAGGGAGACCATGCCGAAGGCCACATGCTCCATATCCTTTGCCCAGTCGTATCCCATCAGCTCGATAACCTTAAAGAGCTGCTTAAAGTGGAGGTTTTGCTGATAGGCCACCACATAAAGGCTCTTATAGAAGTTATAGTGCTTTTTGCGGTAAAAAGCGGCGGCCAGGTCCCTGGTGGCATAGAGGGTGGTGCCGTCCGACTTTAAAATAATGCAGGGCGGGAGGTCGTAATCGTCCAGCCGGACCACATAAGCCCCCTCGGAAAGCTCCAGCAAATTCTTCTCCCGCAGCTCGTCGATAACGGGCTGCATTTTGTCGTTATAAAAGCTCTCGCCAGCGTAGGAGTCGAACTTGACGCCCAGAAGGTCGTAAACCTTGCCCACTTCCTTGAGGGTCGTCTCCTTAAACCGGCCGAAAATAGAGAGGGCTTCCTCGTCGCCATCCTCAATTTTTTTGAACCAGGCTCTGGCCTCGTCGTCCAGCGCTGGGTTTTTCTTGGCCTCCTCGTGAAAACGGACGTATAAGTCCAGCAGGGCGTGGATGGAGCGCTTTTCAATATCAGCATCGTCGCCCCAGAGCTTATAGGCTGTAATCAGTTTGCCGAACTGAGTTCCCCAGTCGCCCAGATGGTTAATGCCGACGGACTGATAGCCCAGGAAGTTATAAATCCGGTAAAGGGAATTGCCGATGGCAGTCGTGCTCAAATGGCCGATATGAAAAGGCTTGGCTATATTGATGGAGGAATAGTCCATGGTGACTACCCGGCCACCGCCAATATCGGAGGAGCCATAGCGCTCACCCTGGGCGTGGGCCTCTTCCAGAACGGCCTGGGCGAACTCCACTTTATTCAGGAAAAAGTTGATATAGGCGCCCTTCACTTCAATGTTGGAAAGCCAGGAGGGCTTCGCCAACTTGCCGGCAATCTCCGCGGCAATGAGGGGAGGGGCCTTGCGCAGCACCTTCGCCAGCTTGAAGCAGGGGAAGGCAAAATCGCCCATAGCCGCATCCGGCGGCACCTCCAGCATGCTGGCAGCATCTTCGATTTCGGCCGCGCCCTCCAGCAGACTGCCTATCATCTGTTTAAAATCCATGACAACACCATCCAAAAATTTTTTCTCCGCCAATGGGCGGAATACGCTATTTATTATCATACCACACTGAAAAACCGTCTGCAATGGGCGGGAAGGCAAATATTTCGCGCCACAGCAGGACGGGGAAAGGCCAGCTTTTCTGCCGGACGGGTATATGGCATCATGTTTCACGATGTTAACATCAGGATTCAGAGGAAGCGTGGTATAATGAGCGCAGTGAACCTCACTATGTTAACATTAGAATTCAGAGGAGGCATGGTATAATGAGCGCAGCGAATTTCACCATGTTAACATTAGAATTCAGAGGAAGCATGGTATAATGAGCGCAGCGAATTTCACCATGTTAACATTAGAATT
>DBGCIZ010000271.1:0-3490 GCA_048355355.1 Christensenellaceae bacterium
AAGCCACGCTTGGCCCGGCGCTTGGGATGGACGGGGACGAAGGTAACCGCATCCATTTCCTCAAAGGGAAAGGGGAGCCGGGCCAACAACCGGCCCAACTGGACGGCCTTCCAGGGCAGATGGTCAAACTTCATGGTATAGATAGCGGCGCGAATCGGCCCGGCGTAGCCATAGAGGCAGACGCAGGGAAAGCCCCCAAGAGAAAAAGGCTGCTCCCCCAAATAGAGAGGAGAGAGAGCCTCCTCACATCGAGGGCACAGCAGCCCTTGAAATTCATCGCCACAGAAGAAGCATTTTTCAATGTCTGGAAAAAACAGCTGCGTCAGCGCTTTTTTGATATTCATTCAAACAACCCCAAGGTGTCGCCAGAGCCGGAATCCATGGATTCCATCAAGGCGTCGTATTTCAGCAGCTCGTATTTCAAGGCGGTGAAGCGGCCTGAAATGCGCCTGTTTTGAATCATATGGTTGACGGTGCTCTCCCGCCCCACGATAATCAGCTTTTGCTTCGCCCGAGTGACGGCCGTATAGAGCAGGTTCCTGGTGAGAAAGTCGCTCATGCCGTAGAATAAAGGCAGGATAACCGTGTGAAACTCGCTGCCCTGGCTTTTATGGACGGTGACGGCGTAGGAATGCTCCAACTGGTCCAGCTCGCCGACAGTATAGGTGGCCAGGCGCTCGCCATCGAAGAGGATTTCCGCGGTTTTTTCTTCCGGGTCAATATGCTCAATGATGCCGATATCTCCATTAAAGGCGCCCATGCCCTTTGTGGCGGAATAAAGCGTCCCCTTGAGATACCACTCCTTCGAGTAGTTGTTGGAGGTCTGCATGACCTTATCCCCCTCCCGAAAGACTGTGTCTCCCCGGGTCAGCTCGCCCTTGCCTGCCAGGCGGGGATTCAGCTGATCTCGAATGACCTTGTTAAAGGCATAGACGCCAATGGCTCCCTTTTTCACCGGGCAGATAATCTGGCACTCGTCTAGAGAGACGCCGGATTCCAGCGCCTGCGTGTAGAGACGGACGGTGCGCTCCAGGGTTTCCTCTGCGGTTTTGGCGGGGACGAATACAAAATCCCCTGCGCTAAACAAATCCACCCGCTTCCCCTGATTGATGAGATGGGCATTGGTGGCAATGTTGCCGTGGGTGCGGTAGATTTCCGTCAGGCGGGCGATGGGGATGGTCTCGCTTTTTACGATATCCTTCAGCACGTTGCCAGGGCCCACGGAGGGCAGCTGGTCGAAATCCCCCGTCAGAATCAGGCGGGTGCCGGGGGCGATGGCGTCCATCAGGCTGCCAAAGAGAAAAATATCTACCATAGAGGTTTCGTCGATAATGACGGCGTCGGCCTCGATGGGGTTCTCTGCATCCCGGGCAAACCGGCAGTAGGAAAGCTCCATATCCTCATCCGGCGTGTAGCCGTATTCCAACAGCCTGTGGATGGTTTTGGCGGGGCGGCCGGTGGCCTTTTCCATCCGCTTGGCAGCCCGCCCCGTAGGCGCGGCCAATACGGCGGAAATACCGTTGAGCTCCAAAATAGAGATGATATGGTTTAAAATCGTGGTCTTGCCGGTGCCGGGGCCGCCGGTAATTACGCAGACGCAGCGCTGCAGCGCCATGAGAACGGCTCGCTCCTGCTCCTCGGAAAGGGTTTCGAATTGAGAGAGCCGCTCCTCCACCACGTTCCGATCCAGCTCCCGAGCCGGCGTGGAACGGGCCAGGCGGATGAGGGCCATAGCCTCCTTAGATTCTGCCTCGTAGGCATAGTTGAGGGCCACGGCCTTGACGCCGTTATAGGTATTTTCCGTCAGCTGGCCGTCCATAAGCAGGCGCATGACCATATGGTCTGCGGTGTCCTCGTCGATTTGGAGCAGGCGGGCAGATTCCTGTACGGCGCGGTCGAAGGGATAGCAGGTATGCCCCTCAGACATGCGAAGCCGGAGCACGTGCTTAATGCCGTGGTAGGCCCGCAGATCCCCATAGTTTTCTAAATCCAAAGCGGCGGCAATCTGGTCCGCCTTTTCAAACCCAATGCCGCTGATGTCGTCCATGAGACGATAGGGGTTGGTCTGGATAATATAGGGGGCACTTTCCCCATAGGTATCGATGCAGGCCATGGCCTGCCGGACCGAAAGACCCAGCTTTTGCAACTGGATGACTACGTTTTTGATGGACTGTAAATCCAGATATTGCTCCTGTATCCGTAAAGCCAGGCTCTTGCTGACGCCCTTGACCTGGGCCAGCAGCTCCGGATGGTTTTCAATAATATCGAAGGTAGCCTCGTGAAATTCCTCCACGATGCGGGCAGCCAGCACGCTGCCCACCCCCTTAATCAGGCCGGCGGAGAGGAAGAGCTTAATGCTCTCGTCGCCCTCTGGCATGCGGGTCTCCATGCTGGCCACCTTAAACTGCTCCCCATAGATGCCGTGGGTGGTGTATCCCCCATAAAAGCGGGCGTATTCCCCCGGCTGAACCAGAGGGATGATGCCGACGCACGCCAAAAGCTGGCCATCATGGTCGATTTCCAGGACAGTGTAGCCATTTTCGTCGTTTCGATAGATAATTTCGATTACAGTACCTTCGACAAATGTCAAGAGAAGCTCCTTTGCCGGGGGCATTGCCCCGAGAGAAAATCCAGGCGGGCAATTTGCCCGCCCGAAGCATGCCTTTTCAATTACAGCGCTGCCTTGATGGCATCGGCCAAATCAAGCCGCTCCCAGGGCAAATCCAAATCCATTCTGCCGAAGGGACCGTAGGAGGCGGTTTGGGCGTAAATGGGCCGCCGCAGCGCAAAGTGGTCGATAATCGCCTGCGGGCGGAAATCGAAGCAACGGCAAAGGGCGGCGGAGAGCTGCTCCTCGCTGACTGTGCCGGTGCCGAAGGTGTCGATAAACACAGAGACGGGCTTTGCCACGCCGATAGCATAGGCCAGCTCAATTTCGCAGGAGGAGGCCAGACCCGCGGCGACGATGTTTTTCGCCGCATAGCGAGCGGCGTAGGCAGCGCTTCTATCCACCTTTGTGGGATCCTTGCCGCTGAAGGCGCCGCCGCCATGGCGGGCGTATCCACCGTAGGTATCGACGATAATTTTTCTGCCGGTCAGGCCGGAATCACCTGCCGGGCCGCCAATGACGAACCGGCCCGTGGGGTTGATGAGGATTTTAGTCTCCGCATCTACCATATGGGCAGGAAGAATCGGCTTGATGACCTCTTCAATAATGCCCTCCCGCAGGGTCTCCTGAGAGACGGAAGCGGAATGCTGGGTGGAGACGACCACCGTATCAATGCGTTTGGCCACGCCATCTTCATATTCTACGGAAACCTGGCTCTTGCCATCTGGCATGACGAAGCCAAGCCGGCCCGTTTTCCGCACCTCTGCCAGCCGCATGGTGAGCCGCTTGGCAAGGCTGATGGGCAGGGGCATGTATTCCTCCGTCTGGTTGCAGGCGAAGCCAAACATCATGCCCTGGTCGCCCGCGCCAATATCCGCAGTA
>DBGCIZ010000272.1:0-6282 GCA_048355355.1 Christensenellaceae bacterium
GGAGCTGTTTAACGCAGGGGCAGACCGGATTGGGCTTTCTGCCACAGAGGCTGTGGCACAAGAGGCTCTCAAGCAAAAGTAATGGCTGAGAAGCTGCTTGCGTCAAAGCTAGATCATAAATCTGAGGTGCCGCTTTATACACAGCTGATTCAGCTGATTAAGGGCTGCATTGAGGATGGCTCCCTGGCAGTAGGCGATATGCTGCCGTCGGAGCTGGAAATTTGCGAGCATTTTGATATTAGCAGGTCTACCGCAAGGCAGGCCCTGCTTTCGTTAGAAAAAGAAGGCCTCTTGGTGCGGGAAAGAGGCCGGGGAACGTTTGTCTCTAAGCCAAAAATCAATCATGGCCTGGGAAATATTTATGACTTTGGGGCCGAGCTGCGAAGCATCGGCGTAGCGCTGCGAACCAAGGTGTTAGCCTTTGAGCGATTGGAAGCGCCTGGCGCAGAGCTATCTAGAAGGCTGGGGCTGAAAAAGGGTGAGGGCATTTATAAAATCGTCCGGCTCCGCATTGCGGAAAGCGAGCCTTTAATTTTGGAGACCATGTTTGTACCCATGAAATACTGTCCCAGGCTGACGCGTGAGACAGTGGAGCAGGGGTCCTTGCATCGGCGAATTTTTGAGCACAGTGGGATTGTGCCGAGTCAGGCGGTAGAGACCTATAAATGCGCGGTGATTGACAAAAACGAGGCTGCTTTGATGAAGTGCAAGCCAGGCAGCAGCGCGTTTTTTATTCAGCGCACTTCCCGGGGAGAGGACGGAGAGATTTTCGAGATATCTGTCATGCTGCTGCGGGGGGATCGGTGTAAATATGAAATTGAGATGGCGCAGGACGGTGTTACGGTGCGCCGGCACTTCGATTTGTAGCGGCAGCCAATGCCGCTTTCTTTTTTCGGGAGGTAGGGTTATGTTTGATTATCACACCCATACTAAATTTTCCTTTGACAGCAGCGCTGAGCCTGAGAAAATGGTGGAGGTTGCCGCTGCGGCAGGGCTCCTGGAAATTTGTATTACAGACCATGTAGACATTTTCCCGGGGGAGCAGAAAGCGGAGATTGACTTGCAAGCTTACCATAGGACCATAGACAGCTTGAAGAAGAGCGCAAAGGGGATTGCCGTAAAAAAAGGCATTGAGCTGGGGGTGGACCAGTCAACAGCGGAGCTTTATCAGCAGATATGCCGGGAGAACCAGTTTGATTTTATTATTTGCTCGCAGCATTTTGTCAAGGATATTGACCCCTATGAGCCGGTTTTTTTTGAGGGGAGAACGGTGCGAGAGGCATATGAGGAGTACCTGGAGGAGAATTTCAAGACCTTGCAGGTATTCGATGCGTATTCCGTCGTAGGGCATATTGGGTATCCGGCAAAATATTGCAAGGCAGCGGACCCACGCATGACCTTTGCCCAATATGGGGACTGGATTGAGGCGATTCTGCGCCACGTGATTGCGCGTGGCAAGGGAATTGAGCTGAATACGTCTGGCTATCTCATGACAGGGGAGCCTATCCCCGCATGCGATGTGCTGCGGCGATATCGAGAAATGGGGGGCGAAATACTCACCATAGGCTCCGATGCCCATAGCCCAGAGAGAGTAGGCGACGGCATCGAAAAGGGAGTGGCCGCAGCCAGAGCGGCAGGATTCCGATATCTCTGTACCTTTGAAGAAATGGAGCCGGTGTTCCATCAAATATAGGCGGATGGCTCTTTTGAAGGCAAAGAAGTGGGGGCGCAGAACAGTTGTTGCTGTGCCCCCACTTCTGTTAGATGCACCGATTCATTCTTATAGGCTGGCAATCCACCTCTCGATATCTGCGGCATACTCTGGCAGAATGGCAATGCGCTCCATGCCGCTTAGGGAGAGAAACCGCTGGGAAATATCCGCAATGGACTGAATGCGCTCGCGAAAATTCAGGTTTAATTTTTCCTGAACGGAGAGCTGGGAGGCCAGCATGGAATTCGCTTCCCTGAGGCTAGCCATCTGGTTGTTTAGCTCACTGATAGAGGGATGACTGCCGACGGCAGCAGCCCGGCCCACAATCTGGGAGAGGGAGGAGAGCGCCGCTTCGCCATCTGCGCCAAGGCTGGCTAAATCGGATACGAGCCGGCTGACGGTGGCGGCAACATCCTTCGAGGGACGGCGCTTGCGGTTCAGCTGGTTCTGAAAGGGGTCCACATGAGCGATACCTTCGGCATCCAGCTGGCTCATAATTTTTTCCACAAAGGCAGGGTCGTTCTTCAGTATGCTCCGGTATTTATTTTGATAGCGCAGCATGAGCTTTTTATCGCCATGCCCCATGGTAAGGGCAATGCTGCGGACTGACTTACCCTGAGCCTGTTCGCTTAAAATGGTGCGGAGCAACGTCTCGACCTCGCTTTCTTTAAACGGGATGAAGGAAATTTTCCCATGGTCTTCGCTTTCCTTTAGCTTGAGATAGTAATAATTTCTGATGCTGTTGGGCTTTCTCCCCGTCAGCTTTGCCACTCTATCGAATACACTTTTAATGGAACGTCCTTCGGCATCTGCCAAATGCGCTTCTTGGAATAAGGTATCGGTTTCCTCTGCTGTCCAGCCGCATTTTTGTGTTCTCATTGCATACATCCTTTCATCAAATCTTTCTATGTATTATTGACAGTGTAAAACATGTATATACAGCCGATTTCTCTAATAATATGCGGGATTATGAAGCTTTATGGTATTTTTTTGTAATGCCGAAGGGGGAGGGAGAATAGAGATAGTTAGGGGGAAAATATGAAAGTAGTCAGCTTTTTTTCAGCAATACCTGGCCTGCTCCATATCAATGGCGCCTTGGCTGGACATAATGCAGATGGGCCGCTATCGGTATGTATCCCGGAAGGGCGGTTTATCCTCTCATTTCTGCCATTACAGGCGGGCTATCTAGCCGTTCACAATCTCATTGACATCAGCGGCTCCCTGGGTGTCTATGATGGGACAATTTCAGTGTTTTTACTCTGGGATAATCTCATCAACATTAAATTATCGCCGGTACACATCGAGCTGGAGCCGCAAATGCCATACACCATGTCGTCCAGCGATATCAACTTTGGAGGCAGAATACTGCATGCCGTCGTCTACTTCGACCGTCGGTATAGCTTTTCGCTAGAGGAGCAGGGCAAGGGAATCGTCTTTGCAACCTGCTTTGAGGGGAAGCTAATCGACTGCCGCGTCGCCTGGAGAACCTTGAAGGGAACGCTGTTTTTTCTGGCAGAGGGATGGACAGAGCAGGGCAAGGAGGTAATCTGCGTAACCGTGGGAAAACGGGTGACCTTGGAATTTCACGAAAAGTGCAACGACGTGAAATTTACAGAGGACGAAATCGTTACTCTCTGCCCAGTTCATGAAAGATGCACGATTCAGCTGCGCCGGCGCAGAAAGCTAGAGGGAGGCCATGCCGCAAAGCCTTTGGACGAAGTGATGATAGGCCAGGGCGTGACCTTTACACCCCACGACCTTATCTATGGAGCAAGGATGGGAGCGCAGGCCGTGTTGGAGAGATGCCTTTCCAGGCAGTTGGCTTCCCAGCTTTCCACAGAGGATTTGGAGGACTTTTTTGGCGATTTTGCGAAAACGGAGGAGGAGCTTTCCAACGGAGATATTGTAGCCCTGTCCTACCGCATCAGCGACGGCGTTTTTGGCGTGAAGCGGTTTCGCTTTGAGCAGAGGGACGGAGTCGTTTATAATATCGACCAGCTGGACTAAAAAAGCCGCCGCATTAGCGGCGGCGAAACAATCTAACGGTGGACAATCATGTCTACCAGCTCAATATCCTTGGACATATGGTGAGATTCAATTTTCTGCTCCTTCACATAGTCGGTGGAAAGGTATTTTTTATTGTCATCCGCAAAGACGGTGGTCATAACGCTGCGACCGCCAGTAATATTTTGAGCCGCCACCGCCCCGAGGAAGTTGGCCCCGGAGGAAACGCCGACCCCCAGCCCAAAGATGCGGGAAAGCATTTGGGCCATGATGATAGCGTCTCCGTCGTCAATAGAGACGATATCGTCCAGCTGGTCTAGCTTGACGATGCTGGGGATAAATTCATCCGAGATGCCGTAAATGCGGTGCTGGCCGGTTTTGTAGCCTGTAGAGAGGGTGGGGGAGTTTTGCGGCTCCAGAGGGAACACCATGCATTCCCGATTCTGATGCTTTAAACGCTGGCCAATGCCCATCACAGTGCCGCCGGTCCCCACGCCAGCCACGAAGCCATCCGCAACCAGGCGGAGACGGAACAGCTGGCGGCTGATTTCCTCGCCAGTGGTATAGTAGTGGCAGGCGACATTGTCTTCATTGGAAAACTGGCGTGGCAAATAGACATCTGGCCGTTCCCCAATTTTTTCCGTCATGGAGATAGCGCCGAGAAAACCGCCCTCCTCTTTGGAGACAAGCCGCACCCGCGCCCCGAAGCTTTCCATAATGGAAATGCGCTCCTTTGTCATCCAATCGGGCATGTAGATGGTTACCTTATGGCCCAAATACCGGCCCAGGGCGGAAAAGGAAATGCCCGTGTTCCCGCTGGTGGCCTCCACAATAGTGGCGCCGGGCTGAATTTCCCCACTGACATAGGCCTTTTTGAGAATATAGAGGGCGACCCGGTCCTTAATGCTGCCGGTATAGTTATAATACTCTGCCTTGGCGAAAATCCGTCGATCCATCTTTTTATATTTATATCGTATTTCCAGCAAGGGCGTATTGCCGATGGCGCCCTCAATCTGGTCAAATTTTTTTGGTAACTCCATAAATGCTTCTCCTTTATTCATAGACCGCTATCAATTATATCATGAGACCGTATTTTTTGCTATAATAAATTATGAGGATAGCAAAGAAATGTGTGCATTGCAGAAGAGAAAGGGAGGAGATAATCATGTATCCGGGAGCGATTACGGACATAGAGGGAATTCGCATTGGATGTGCTTCAGATGAAGAGGGGATGACGGGCTGCACGGCGGTTCTGCTGGACAGACTGATGACGGCGGGAGTCGATGTGCGCGGCGGCGGGCCGGGAACGATCAATACAGATGCACTGAGCCCCATGACGGGAGCGCCAGTGGCTGACTGCATCATGCTTTCGGGGGGAAGCGCCTTTGGCCTGGGATGCGTAGCAGGAGCTATGCAGTGGCTGGAAGAGAGAGGGAGAGGCTTTGAGACAGGGCTGAAGCGAGTACCGATGGTGCCGGGGGCGATTATTTACGATTTAGGAGTAGGAGATAAGGACGCCAGACCCGACGCAGCTATGGGCTATGAGGCATGCCAAAGAGCTGGAAGGACGCCGCCGCAGGGAAGCGTTGGCGCCGGCACGGGAGCGACGGTTGGCAAGGTGCTCATGGGGCAAGGCATGGAAAAGAGCGGACAGGGGACGGCCTGCCTGGATTTAGGGGATGGTCTAAAAGTAGGGGCTATTGTAGTCGTGAACGCTTTGGGCGATGTTTATGAAAATGGAGAAGTGGTCGCAGGGCTGAGAGGAGAGGATGGAACGTATCTGGACAGCATGAAGGTCATGCTGGAGGGAGCTAAGGCAGACGTATTTGGCGGCAATACGACCATTGGCGTTGTGGCTACAAACGGCAATCTGACGGCAGCCCAGGCCACAAAGCTGGCTATGATTGCCCATGATGGTCTGGCGATGTCCATCCGGCCAGTCCATACTATGGCGGACGGGGATACGGTTTTTGCCGTGGCAACAGGAGAGCTTAGCGCAGAGGACCAGCTGAACAGGATTTTGGCGGCAGGGGCAGAGGTCATGCGAAGGGCGATTGTCAACGCAGCCTATGCGGCAAAGGAGGCTTAACCATGTCGTTGGAACGAGTCAAGGAGTTTTTCGCGCAGCACGGCATGGAGGACAGAATTCAGGAATTTGACGTTTCCAGCGCCACAGTAGAACTGGCTGCCGCTGCGCTGCACTGTGAGCCCGCGCGTATTGCAAAAACACTCTCCTTTCTGGTGAATGGCGGGGGGATACTGATAGTAGCCGCTGGAGATGCGCGCATTGACAACCAGAAATATAAGGCGCAATTTGGCGTGAAGGCGCGGATGATACCTGCTGAGCAGACGGAGGAAATCGTCGGCCATAGAGTGGGAGGAATCTGCCCCTTTGGCGTGAAGGAGGGGCTTGCGGTCTACCTGGACTGCTCGCTAAAGCGGTTTGGCACAGTCTTCCCGGCCTGCGGAAGCGGAAACAGCGCCATTGAACTGACGCTGGAGGAGCTGGAGCAATATTCTGCCTATGAGGCATGGGTGGATGTCTGTAAGGGCTGGCAGGAGAATGT
>DBGCIZ010000273.1:0-9676 GCA_048355355.1 Christensenellaceae bacterium
GATCAAAATCTTCCCCGATAAGCCTGTGACAGAAAAGCCGGCTGAAACCCGTATGGGTTCCGGTAAGGGCTCCCCGGAATACTGGGTAGCAGTTGTCAAGCCGGGCAGAGTGATGTTCGAAATCGCCGGAGTGAGCGAGGAAATCGCAAGAGAGGCTTTGAGACTGGCTTCTCACAAGCTGCCCGTAAAATGCAAGATTGTACAGAAAGAAGTAATAACAGAAGGTGGTGAGCAGGATGAAGGCAAGTAAGTTTCATGAAATGTCCGATCACGAATTGGAACAGAAGTTGGCGGATCTTAAGACGGAATTCTTCAACCTGCGTTTCCAGCAAGCAACCGGCCAGCTCGGCAATCCTCTGAGCATTAGAGAAATCAAGAAGGATATTGCACGAGTGAAGACCGTTATCCGCGAGCGCCAGTTGAAGGCTGCCAAATAAGGCGAAAGGAGGCAACTATTCAAATGGAAGAGAGAAACCTTCGGAAAACAAGGGTAGGCGTCGTCGTCAGCGATAAGATGGATAAGACTATCGTCGTCGCCATCAAGACGAAGAAGAAGCACCCTCTTTATAAAAAGACGGTTAATTACACGAAAAAGTTCAAGGCTCACGATGAGAAAAACGAGTGCGGCATCGGAGATACAGTGAAAATCATGGAGACCCGCCCGCTGAGCAAGGACAAGAACTGGAGATTGGTCGAGATCATCGAAAAGGCGAAGTAAGCTGGATTTCCACCAAGAGAGATTTAAGGATTAGCAAAAGGAGGCAATAGAATGATTCAGCCAGAAACTCGCCTGAAAGTAGCTGATAACTCCGGAGCAAAGGTCATTCAGTGCATCAAGGTGCTGGGCGGTTCCATGAAGCGGACGGCCAACATCGGCGACGTGATTGTGGCTTCGGTAAAGACGGCGGCACCGGGCGGCGTTGTGAAGAAAAAAGACGTTGTGAAGGCTGTTATTGTCCGCAGCGTGAAAGGCGTTAGAAGACCGGATGGTTCCTACATCAGCTTCGATGAGAATGCCGCTGTTATTATAGACAACAACAAGCAGCCGAGAGGTACCCGTATTTTCGGGCCTGTTGCCAGAGAACTGAGAGAGAGAGACTATATGAAAATCGTCTCCCTGGCTCCAGAAGTTCTGTAAGGAGGGCAGGAAATGAGCAAGTTGAATGTGAAGAAGAACGACACCGTCGTTGTCATTACGGGAAAAGATAAGGGCAAGCAGGGCAAGGTTCTGGTCGCCATGCCGAAGGAGGGCAAGGTGATTGTCCAGGGCGTCAACATGCTGACAAAGCATAAGAAGCCCCGCGGCCAGCAGGATCCGGGCGGCATTATCCACCAGGAGGGCCCCATCGACGCATCCAACGTGATGCTGGTGTGCTCCAAGTGCGGCAAGGCAACCCGCTCCGCCATGAAGCTGCTTGACAACGGTGACAAGGTCCGCGTTTGCAAAAAGTGCGGCGACACGTTTGACAAGTAAGCGGAAGGGAGGAACAGATTGTGCCAAGGTTAAAGGATACGTACAAAGCGGAGATTATCCCCGCGATGATGCAAAAATTCGAATATAAGAACATCATGCAGGTTCCCAAGCTGGAGAAGGTCGTCATCAACATGGGCATGGGCGACGTGAAGGACAATCCCAAGGCGCTGGATTCTGCGCTGGAGGAGCTGGCAATTATCTCTGGTCAGAGGCCTGTGGTCACCACAGCCCGCCACTCTGTGGCAAACTTCAAGCTGAGAGAGGGCATGAAGATTGGCGCGAAGGTGACGCTCAGAGGCGACAGAATGTATGAGTTTGTAGATAAGCTCATCTCTATCGCAATCCCCCGTGTGAGAGATTTCAGAGGCCTTTCCGCCAAGTCCTTCGATGGAAGAGGAAACTTTGCAATGGGCTTTAAGGAGCAACTGGTTTTCCCCGAAATCGACTACGATAAGGTGGAAAAGGTAAGAGGCATGGACATTATCATCGTCACTACAGCGAACACCGACGAAGAAGCCCGCGAGCTGCTCAGTTTCATGGGCATGCCCTTTGCGAAGTAAGGAGGAAAGCAAATTGGCTAAGAAATCGATGATATTAAAGCAGCAGAGGGGTTCTAAGTTCTCCACCAGGAACTACACCAGATGCCGCATTTGCGGACGTCCGCATTCAGTTCTGAGAAAATACGGGATTTGCCGTGTTTGCTTCAGAGAGCTTGCATACCGCGGCCAAATCCCCGGTGTTAGAAAGGCAAGCTGGTAAGACACCTAATTGAGAAGGAGGAATAAGTAGATGCCGGTTACGGATCCTGTAGCAGATATGCTGACGAGAATTCGCAATGCCCAGGTCGTCAAGATGGATACGGTAGAGATGCCTACATCTAAAATGAAGGCTGCGATTGCTGAGATCCTGCTGAGAGAGGGTTTCATCAGAGGCTGCGAAAATACAGAGGACGGCGTTCACGGGACGCTGAAGATAAAGTTGAAGTACGGCCCCAACGGAGAGAAGGTCATCTCCGGGCTGAAAAAGATTAGCAAGCCGGGCCTGAGGGTATACGTCAGAAAAGACCAGGTGCCGAAGGTGCTGGGCGGCCTGGGAATCGCCATCATTTCCACGTCTAAGGGCATTATTACCGACGCAGAGGCGCGGGCGAACAACGTGGGCGGCGAGGTTCTGGCCTATATTTGGTAAACTGAAAATAATTGAGAGAGGTACAAAAATGTCTAGAATAGGAAAACTCCCTGTCGAGTTACCTGCAGGCGTGACCGCTTCCCTGGAAGAGGGCAACGTGCTTAAGGTGAAAGGACCAAAGGGCGAGCTGACCCAGGCGTTCAACTGCGACATGGAAATTACCATTGCGGATAACACCATCACTGTTACCCGCCCGTCGGACGACAAACAGCATAGAGCACTTCATGGCCTGACGAGAGCCCTCATTGCAAACATGGTTCACGGCGTAAGCCAGGAGTTTACAAAGGAGCTTGAAATCGTGGGCGTTGGATATAGGGCGCAGCTGAAGGGCAAGGATTTGGTTCTCAGCATGGGTTTCTCCCATCCGGTGGAGATTTCCCAGCCTGAGGGTGTCACCTTCGAGGTGCCAAACCCCAACTCCATCATTGTAAGAGGAATTGACAAGCAGAGAGTCGGCCAGGTGGCAGCGAACATCAGAAAGGTAAGAGAGCCGGAGCCGTATAAGGGCAAGGGCATCAAGTACAAGGATGAGTTCATTCGCCGCAAGGAAGGCAAGTCCGGAATGTAAAGGGAGGTAGGTCAGTATGATTAAAAAGGTTGATAAAAACGCAATACGTAAAGGCCGCCACCAGCGCATCCGCAACAAAGTCAAGGGGACGGCAGAGCGGCCCAGAATGTGCGTCTACAGAAGCCTGAGCAACATCTATGTCCAGGTGATTGACGACGTAAAGGGGCATACCCTGGCAGCAGCCTCCACCCTGGATAAGGACTTGGCATCTGCCATTAGCGACAAGACCAAGTCTGAGGCGGCGAAAATCGTAGGAGAGGCAGCCGCAAAGAAGGCAATGGCCCAGGGAATCCAGGAAGTAGTGTTTGACCGTGGCGGATATGTTTACACGGGAAGAGTCGCTCAGGTTGCAGACGGCGCAAGAGAAGCCGGGCTGAAGCTGTAAGGAGGAGACGAAGTGATGCAGCGCAATAACACAGAAGCAGTAGAATATAAAGAAAAGCTCGTCGCCGTCAACCGTGTAGCCAAGGTCGTCAAGGGCGGCAGAAACTTCCGTTTCAGCGCACTGGTAGTCGTCGGCGATGAAAACGGCCACGTGGGCTGCGGCATGGGAAAGGCTGCGGAAATTCCCGAGGCCATTAGAAAGGCAGTTGAAAGCGCAAAGCGCAACATGATTGAGGTCGCCATGGACGGAACGACGATTCCCCACGAGGTAATCGGCAAGTTCGGCAGGGGCAAGGTGCTCATGATGCCGGCCAGCGAAGGTACTGGCGTTCTGGCAGGAGGCGCGGCCCGTGCAGTTTTGGAGCTGGCAGGCGTGAAGGATATCAGAACCAAGTCCCAGGGCTCCAACAACCCCATTAACTGCGTGAAGGCTACAATGGAAGGCTTAAGCCGCCTCAGGACTGGGGAGCAGGTTGCCCGTCTGAGAGGCATCAGCGTAGACCAGCTGCTGAAATAAGGAGGGCAGAAACAATGGCACAGCTCAAGATTAAATTGGTCAAAAGCCCCATCGGCTGCCCACATGACCAGAAAGATACAGTAAAGGCCCTTGGCCTGCGGAAGATGCAGGCTGAGGTGATTAGACCCGATAACCCCTGCATCAGAGGCCAGATTTTCAAGGTCAAGCACCTGGTGCAGGTAGAAGAGATTTAAGGAGGAAGAGCCATGAAGCTGCATGAAATTAAGCCTGCGGAAGGCTCCAGAAAGTCTCCGAAGAGAGTCGGCAGAGGCTGCGGCTCTGGCCTGGGCAAGACATCTGCCAGAGGCCAGAAGGGCCAGAAATCCAGAAGCGGCGGCGGCACCCGCCCCGGCTTTGAAGGCGGCCAGATGCCTCTGGCTAGAAGACTCCCCAAGAGAGGCTTTACCAATATTTTTGCAACAGTTTACACCACAGTCAACGTGGAAGACCTGAACGTCTTTGACGACGGAACGGAAATCACAGCCGAGTTCTTGAAGGAAATCAAGTTTATCAAAAAGATAAACGACGGCCTCAAGATTTTAGGCGATGGCGAGCTGACGAAAAAGCTGAACGTCAAGGCTGCGAAATTCACAAAGAGCGCGGAAGAGAAAATCATCGCTGCCGGTGGAACTGTTGAGGTGATTGACTGATGTTTAAAGTACTAGGAAATGCCTGGAAAATAGCAGACCTGAGGAAGAAGATACTCTATACGCTTCTGATCCTCCTGATTTACAGACTGGGCTGCTATATTCCCATTCCGGGCGTCAATGCGTCCTATATTGCAGAGCAGGTCGCGAATTATAGCGTTTTGGGATTTTTGGATATGTTCTCAGGCGGTGCCCTGGGGAATATGACCATATTCGCCCTTGGTATTACGCCATATATTAACGCATCCATTATTATGAATTTGCTTTGCGTTGCCATTCCCGCGTTGGAGCGTATGTCCAAGGAAGGGGAGGACGGCAGAAAGAAAATCGCCGCTATTACGAGATATGGAGCTGTTGGCCTGGGCCTGATTCAAGCCATCGGCATTATCCTCTCTCTGGGCGCAGATGCCGTGGACTCCACAGACTTCTTCAACTACGCTACCATTATTCTGTGCCTGACGGCAGGTACGGCGCTGATTATGTGGCTGGGCGAAAGGATTAACGAGAAGGGCGTCGGGAACGGCATTTCCCTGATTATCTTCATCAGTATTATTTCCCGCTTGCCCAGCGAGGCCATTACCATGGTGAATAACGTAGGCACGGGCATGACGTCGCCGTGGGTGCTGGTGGCAGTGATTGTTGTCGCTATCATTATCATCACGGGCATCACCTTTGTAGACATGGGCGAGCGCAGAATTCCCGTCCAGTATGCAAAGCGCGTGGTGGGCAGAAAGCAGTATGGCGGACAGTCTACCTTTATCCCCATGAAGGTCAATCAGTCCGGCGTTATGCCGCTGATTTTCGCCATGACGCTGATTCAGTTCCCGGCTATGATTGCGCAATTCTGGCCGGATAGCCCCTTCTACCTCTGGTATATGCAGTGGTTGGGCTCTGGCACAGTGATTTATGCCATCGTTTACGCGCTGCTGATTCTGTTCTTTACCTACTTCTACTCGCAGATTGCGTTCAACCCAATCGACGTGTCGAAGAACATTCAGCAGTACGGCGGGTTTATCCCTGGGATACGCCCTGGCAAGCCTACGTCTGACTATTTGGCTAAAATTTTGGGGAGAATCACGGTGTTTGGCGCAATCTTCCTGGCGATTATCGCCGCAGTTCCGACGCTGTTCTCTACCATTTCGGGTATGAATACGGCATTTGGCGCGACGAGTCTGCTGATTATGGTCAGCGTTTCGCTGGAAACCACCAAGCAGATTGAATCCCAAATGATGATGCGCCACTACAAGGGATTCTTAAAGTAAGAAACAGGGCTTTTCTGCAAGGCAGGGAAAGCAAATGCTTCCGCCTGCCCTGCAGGATATGCCGTTTTTTGGTATTATAAAATAGTAGAATTTGCCATGCTTTAAGCGAAGGAAGGAAAAAGGATGAACGTTATTTTTTTAGGCCCTCCGGGAGCCGGCAAGGGAACCATTGGAGCGATTATCAAGGATAAATTTTCGCTTTTGCATCTCTCTACGGGCGATATGCTCCGGGCGGAGATGAAGGAAGGCACTGAGCTTGGAAAAATGGCCAAGGGCTATATTGACGAGGGAAAGCTGGTGCCCGATGATGTGATTATCGGCATGGTGGGAAACAAGCTGAAGGAAGCGGAAGGTGGTATTCTGTTTGACGGCTTCCCCAGAACAGTGGCTCAGGCTGAGGCGCTGGATAAAATCGCAGTGATCGACCATGTCATCAATCTTTCCACAGAGGCGGATGTGATTGTAAAGCGGATTTGCTCCAGACGGATGTGCAGAGACTGCGGCGCGGTTTTGAATACCTCTATGCTGGAGGGCAAGGAAATCTGCCCCAACTGCGGCGGGGAGCTCTACATTAGAGATGACGACAACGAGGAAACCGTAAGAAAGCGCTTTGCAGTGTATGAGGAGCAGACGGCACCTCTCATCGACTATTACGAGAAAAAGGGACTTGTGACGACGGTTGAGGCAGATGCACCCATCGAAACGGTGGCAGCTGAAATTGCCAAGGCTCTTGCGAAGTAGGCGGCGGAATGATTAGCATTAAATCCCATGCAGAGATACAGAAAATGCGGGATTCCGCCAAAATCGCAGCTTTGGCAATGGAGCGGATGCTGAAGGCGGCAAGACCGGGGATATCTACCAAGGCGCTGGACGCCATCGCCTACGACACGATTATTCAGGCGGGTGCGAAGCCCAATTTTAAGGGCTACCACGGATTCCCCTACACGATATGCGCTTCTGTCAATGAAGAGGTGGTTCATGGCTTCCCGGGGACGAGAAAGCTTCGGGAGGGAGACATTCTCAGCATTGATATGGGCGCGGTTTACCACGGCTACCATTCAGACATGGCCAGAACCATTGGCATCGGCGAAATTTCCGAGGAAGCGCAGCGGCTGATTGATGTGACGAAGGAGAGCTTTTTCCAGGGGATGAGAAATGCAGTGGCGGGAAACCACATTGCAGATATCAGCGCCGCCATTCAGGATTATGTAGAGTCCTGCGGCATGGAGGTCATCCGGGATTTGATTGGCCATGGCATTGGGCAGAATCTTCACGAGGCGCCTGACGTGCCCAACTTTGTGGGGCACAAGCGGGGCTGCATCCTAAAGCCAGGCATGACGCTGGCAGTAGAGCCCATGGTCAGCCTGACAGAGCAACATGTTCGGGTGCTGGACGACGGCTGGACTGCCGTGACGAAGGATGGCTGCCTGGCGGCCCACTATGAAAACACCATCGCCATAACAGAGAATGGCGAGCCGGAAATTTTGACGCTGTTTGATTCATAGGAGGAGCGAAGTGAATGCACGAGCCGGAGCAGGGAAGAATTTGCGTCTCTAACGCAGGCAGGGACAGGGGAAGATACTTTATCATCAAGGAAGTTTCCCAGGATGGCTGCGTATATATAGTAGACGGGATTGTGAGGAAGGTAGCGAAGCCGAAGAAAAAAAAGCTGAAGCATGTCACACTCCGAAAGGAAAAGGCGGAAGCTATCGGCGAAAAGTTTGCCCAGGGAACCAAGGTGTTTGACGCTGAGGTGCGAAGCGCAATCAATGCGCTGACAGGCGAAGAGGATTAATCGAGTTCGAAAAGGAGAGAGAGACTTGTCAAAGAGCGATGTTATCGAGGTAGAGGGAGTAGTGACCGATTCGTTTCCCAACGCATCCTTCGAGGTGGAGTTGGAAAACGGCCATAAGGTACTGGCGCATATTTCGGGCAAGCTGAGGATGAATTATATCCGCATTTTGCCGGGTGACAAGGTGACGGTGGAGCTTTCGCCCTATGATTTGACCAGGGGAAGAATCACCTGGAGGGGCAAATCGTAAGGCCCTGCCGGAAAAAGAGGGGAAAAGCAGGAGATTTGCTAAAAATAGTCCTTTTTTTCCCTAGAAATCGCAAAAAAATGATTGCTTTTTTAATGAAAAGCATTTAAAATATATAAGTGCGCTCATCTTGAAGGATGGGCTTAGATCGTCTGTCTGCGTGATGCGGATATGGAGTGAATCCATTTGCGCGGCTGCCCGCTGAAACCAATAGGACAGGCCGGATGGAGGAGGTTTTAAGAATGAAGGTTAGACCGTCTGTGAAACCGATTTGCGAGAAATGCAAAATCATCAGAAGGCACGGCAAGGTGATGGTAATTTGCCAGAACCCGAAGCACAAGCAGAAGCAGGGCTGACCCTGGGGTTGAGGGCCGGCAAAGCTTTTCGTGTGCAGAAAATTGGAAACAGAGCTATTTTAGCGTAGAAGTGGGCCAAAATATGTTTACGCACTGCGGCTGTATGGGTATACTATTGTAGATTCATAATGTGCGGCCATATGCTCACGATTGATACACGAAGAATTCATCGGAGGTGAAATATCGAATGGCACGTATCGCTGGGGTAGATTTGCCCAGAGAGAAGCGAATCGAAATCGGGCTGACTTACGTTTACGGCATCGGTCTTAAGTCCGCTCAAAAAATACTTGCTGAAACAGGCGTAAACCCAGACATCCGTGTAAAGGATTTGTCTGAGGAGGACGCGCAGAAAATAAGAGATTACGTCGACCAGAACTATACTGTTGAGGGCGACCTGAGAAGAGAGGTCAGCCTCAATATTAAGCGTCTGGTTGAAATCGGCTGCTACAGAGGCGTTCGCCATAGAAGGGGTCTGCCCGTGAGAGGTCAGTCCACAAAGCAGAACGCCCGCACCAGAAAAGGTCCTAAGCGGACGGTAGCAGGCAAGAAGAAGTAAGGAGGATAAGTGAATGGCTGCTAAAGGTAAAAAAATTTCCAGAAAGCGCAGAGAGAAAAAGAATATCGAGCGCGGCGCTGCGCACATTCGTTCGTCCTTCAACAACACGATTGTAACCATGTCTGACCTTCAGGGCAATGCGCTTTCCCAGGCCAGCAGCGGTGCGCTGGGCTTCCGTGGCTCCAGAAAATCCACGCCCTTTGCGGCGCAGGTTGCCGCAGAGACTGCGGCCCGTGCGGCAATGGAGCATGGGCTGAAGACAGTTGAGGTCTATGTAAAGGGCCCGGGCTCTGGCAGAGAGGCCGCCATCAGGGCGTTGCAGACTGCCGGGCTGGAAGTAACGCTCATCAAGGACGTGACGCCCATCCCCCACAACGGATGCCGTCCGCCGAAGCGCAGAAGGGTTTAAGGAGGTCAGAGAATTATGGCAAGATATACAGGTTCAGTATGCCGCCTTTGCCGCAGAGAAGGCTGCAAGCTGTTTTTGAAGGGAGACCGCTGCTATTCTTCCAAGTGCTCGTTCACAAACCGTCCCCAGGCTCCGGGCCAGCACGGTCAGAACAGAAAGAAGGTCAGCGAATACGGCACCCAGCTGCGGGAAAAGCAAAAGGTCAAGAGAGCCTATGGCATGCTGGAAAAGCAGTTCAGAAGCTATTTTGAGACGGCTGCCCATATGAAGGGCGTA
>DBGCIZ010000274.1:0-1939 GCA_048355355.1 Christensenellaceae bacterium
AAATCCCTGCCGACGCCGCCTGACGCCCCAGTCCTGTCGCGCCCGAGCAGAAGAAGAGCAGGGTCAGGGTAATCAGCGTGGGGTATCTTCCGTTGCAGGGAATAAAGGCATTGGTCAAAATGCCGATGAGCCGCTCCCGGGGGGAGTCGATAATCCGGCAGCCCACCACGCCGCAGGCGTTGCAGCCGAAGCCCATGCAGGTGGTCAGGGCCTGCTTGCCGTGGGCCCCCGCCTTGTGAAATACCCGGTCCAGATTAAAGGCAATCCGCGGCAAATAGCCGGAGTCCTCCAGCAGAGTAAACAGGGGGAAGAAGATGGCCATGGGCGGCAGCATGACGGAAACCACCCAGGATACCGTCCGAAACATGCCGTCTATGAGCAGCCCAGTCAGCCACTGCGCCGCGCCCCATGCTTCCAGCCACCCCCGGAAGATGCCCTCCAGCTGGGCAAACAGGGACGATAGCCATTGGGAAGGATAGTTGGCCCCCGCCATAGTAATCCAAAACAGCAGCCCCACCAGCAACAACATAATGGGAATGCCCGTCAGCCTTGAGGTGAGAATCCTGTCCAGCCTTCCCTGATGCGGGCCGTTTTTTTTCGCTCCCACGCAGGCCTTAGCGATGGCAGCGGCCTGCTCCGCAATTTTGGAGGAGTGGAGGTCCATCAAGTCCTGGGGGCTGACGCCCGCCTGCTCCAGCATGTCCGCCGCCTCTTTTCGGGCCGCCTCTATGGCCTCCTTCTCCCCGTCCCAGTCCGGCCAGGCCTGGGGGGCTGCCTGCCCCGCCAGCAGAAAAAGGGCCGCAACCCGGCGGCTCATGTGTGGAAAGGGCACGTCTGCCAGGGCGCCGGCCAAATGCTCCAGCGCCTGGTCGATTTCCGGCGTGTTTGCCACCTGGTAAAACCGCGGCGCCTGCTCCATGGTTTCGGCCAGCTGGGTCTTCACTTCCTCCAGCCCCTGCCCCTTTTGGGCGCAGACCGGCACACACGGCACCTGCAGCATGGCAGAAAGCCGCTCGAAATCGATGTTGATGCCCTTTCTCTTCGCCTCGTCTATCATATTGACGCAGAGGACGCATTTCCCCACGGCCTCCAAAATTTGCAGCACCAGAATCAGGTTCCGCTCCAGGCACGTGCCGTCCACCACCACCGCCATGTTCTCCCATTCCCCGCCGCAGATGTATGCCCCGGCCACTCGCTCCTCCTCCGAGCTGGGCAGCAGGGAATACATCCCCGGCGTATCTACCAAGGTATAAACCGTCTTGCCAAAGCGGTACTTCCCCTCTGCATATTCCACCGTCTTGCCGGGCCAGTTGCCCGTGTGCTGGTGCATGCCGGTCAGCCGGTTAAACACCGTGCTTTTCCCTACGTTCGGGTTGCCCGCCAGGGCGATCGTCCTGTTGTCCTCCAGCATTAGAAAACCTCCAAAGCCGTTTTCTAATGTATATTCCCGCCCCTGTGGATTAATTCAATGGCGATGCTTCTGGCGTCCTCCCTGCGGATGGCAATCAGCGTTCCGCGAATCTGGTATGCCACCGGGTCCCCCAGCGGGCTCCGCATCAGGGCAAAAACGGGCGTCCCCCGGGTCATCCCCAAATCAAACATGCGCCTTCTCTTCTTCTCGTCGTCTACATTTATGGATAATATCTCCCCGCCGCACCCCAAAGGGAGGGCGTCTAAGGTGATGGTCTGCTTCATTCCTTCTCCCTTCTCTCTCGAAAATACCTGCCATAATTACAATATGAGCGCTGGCCGCGGCGGTGCAGCTTTTCCGCCCATAACAAAAGCCGCGCCCAGGCCACTGGCCAGGCGCGGCTCTCTCGCCTCGTCTATTTTCTTCTATAGGTATCAAAGGAAAAGGCGAGCCCCTCATAATCCTTTTTGGGGCCGGGGGTCAAGCTCCACTGGGCCTCGTCGATTTCCGGGAAAAACACATCTCCGT
>DBGCIZ010000275.1:0-3090 GCA_048355355.1 Christensenellaceae bacterium
CGAGAATTTTGTCAGCCCGCCTGTTGGCGGTGAGCAGCACCTCCGTCCGTCCGGAAAAATCTCCCCGGGGCTCCAGGCTTTCCTCCGCTGTGTAGGCGACCTCGCCCAGGCGGGGGCTCATGATGTGCCCCATGATGTAGTTTAAGGGGCGGATAATCTCCGGTGCGCTGCGGAAATTATCGTTCATATGAATGACGACGCTTTCGTTTTTTTCAAAATCTGCTGCCTTGTCCTTAAAAATCAGGGGATTAGCCAGGCGGAAGCGGTAGATGCTCTGCTTCACATCCCCTACGATAAAGCGGTTATCCTCCCGGCTGATGCGGGAAAATACGTATTCCTGAATATTGTTGGTATCCTGAAATTCGTCGATAAATACATAGTCAAACCGGCCTCTGACCTGGTCCGCAATGCTGTCGTCCGCCAGGATTGCAGAGGCATAGGCAAAGGCATCGTCTAAATCCATAATGGTGCGCTCCTGCTTCCGGGCAGTGTAGACCTCCTGAAAGGCACGAAGCACCCGGAGAAAGGCCCTGTTTTGCCGCTGGAAATAGGGGGTCTCTGCCTCCATGGATGCCAAAATCGCCTGAGGCGTTTCCTCTTGCCATTTGGCTACGATTTTCAAGGCGCTCTTTCGCAATCCTTTGACGGCATCGGCCGCAGGCGTCCGCTTCATTCCCTTTAAGGGCGGGGGCTCCAGCGCCTGGGTCAGAAAAGCTTCCCAGGCGGAGGGGTCGTGGGCCAGGGCTGCCTGCTGCCGCAGGGCAGCGGCATAGGCGGCATCCTGCTCCCCGAAGAGCGCCTCTCCGGCTATGGCGGCGCTTTGCTCCAGCAGGTCCGCAGCGCAGGAAAGCTCAAAGGCGAAATCCTCCAAGACGGACTGGCGAAGCGCCTGGCTCACCGGATGCTCTGTCAGCCGCTCCAGCCATCTGATATTTTCCGGCATGGTGGAGAGCTGAGCGTATATTTTCAGGAGGATGCTCTTTAAATGGTCGTCTCCCCGGCTCCAAAAGGAGTCCCGCAGAAGCAGGAGGCTCTCGTCCTCCTCTTCAGAGAGCTGGTCGAAAACGGCCTCCATGGCCCGCTCCCGCAGCACCAGAGCCTCCTCCTCTGAGGCGACCCTGGTCTTGGGGGAGAGGCCGAGGAAGGCGGTGTATTCCCGGCAGAGGCTGATAGCAAAGCTATGCATCGTGCAGATGCTGGCAATACGGGCATATTCCGCCTGGGCGGCCAGACGCCGGTCTCCGGTAGACTGGGCCTTCTCCGTCAGGGCTGTTTCAATCCGGCGGGCCATTTCGTTGGCGGCGGCGTTGGCAAAAGTGCAGATGAGCATCCGGCGGATATCCGCCCCCCTCTCAATGAGATAGAGGACCCGCTGGGTCAAAACGCTGGTTTTGCCGCTGCCTGCGGCGGCGGAGATTAAAATACTTTTTCCCTCTGTTTGGACGGCTAGCTGCTGCTTAGGTGTCAGTTCCATGAGAGCTCCTTTCCTCCGCCATGCGGAGCAGATCCGATTTTTTGCAATCCGGCACAATCCGGCGCTGATTCCCGGAGAATATTCCATCAAACCGGCAGACAGGGCCATAGGGACAGGAGGGGCAGGGGTCGTCGTCTCCCGCCAGGGGAGCGATGGCATTGCTCCCTGCGTAGATAGAGAGGGCCGCATCCTTGACGATTTCCTCCGCCAGCTCTAAAAGCTGGCTCAGCTGTTCCTGGGTATAGGTGTTTTCCCCCGCCTTCACCACCAGCTGCCCCTCCTGCCGCGCCATAGAGATTTTCATGCTCCGGCAGTCGGCATTTTCCGCAGTAAAGGCGGAAAGGGCGTGGTAATCCTCTGCGGCTATGCCCTCCATGACGTATTTTTCCAGGCGGGTCTTTTCCTCCTCCCCGGCTTTCAGAACGGGATAAGAGACGTGAAAATAAAAGGCGCCTGCCGGCTTTGCCTCGCGGAACAGGACTGCCGCTGCCATGAGATAAATCACCAGCTGCAGGCCGATGCCTGCGGCGAACCGCCTGGGGCTGAAGGCGGCGGGACCGGTTTTGTAGTCGATAATGCGGACGTACCGCTGGCCTCCCTCTTCTACGGTGTCGATTCGGTCTATCTTGCCCACCAGGGAGATATCTCCCAACGGGGTTTTGATTTTCAGCTCGCCATGATAGCCAAAGGGCTGCTCCACCGCAGAGGCTGCGTTGCAGGCCGTGCCCTCTAGCTGACGCTGAATTGCCTTGCAGGAGGCCGAGACCTCACGGCGAATCCGCTGCTCGTGATATTGAAACCGCCTGCTGGAAAACTGGGGGATATCTTCTGCCAACCCCTGGGAGGCCCGGGCCAGCAGCTCGTCAATTTCCTCTGGGGAAAGGCTGGCCCACTGCCGGCCATCTGCGTTTAACCCATCGGAAAAGGACTCCAGCAGCCGATGGGCATATACGCCGGCAATCCGCTGGTCCGGCGCGCCGTTCTCTGGCGCAGCAGGGCGGATGCCCCGGTCTAAAAAGCTTTGATAGGGGCAACGGTAATACCCCTCTACCAAAGAGGCGCTGCCCCGCAAGTCGCCATAAAGCCGCTTTGCCGTGGCAGGAGAAAGTGGCGTCGGCGCGTTGGTGTCCAGGGCCCAGCGCAGGAGCCGCTCTGGATAGGGGGAGCTGCTTTGCAGGTAGGCGCCCAGAATTTTAAGAGGTGCGCCGCTCTCCTCGCATAAATTGCGCAAATCTGCGGCCAGGGACTCCAGCCCTCCTTGCTCTGAGGGGATAACGGCCTCGCCACAGGGCTCCTCCTGCACCTCCGGAAAGGTCCGCAGGATTTTATCGACGACATAGGAGGGGTTTTTCTCCCGGTCCGTATAGGAGAGGAAGAGCGCGTCGCCACCGCAGAGGCAGCGGCGGATGAAGGGCTTTTGACTGTCGTAGCTGGGCTTATCTGGGAAGGAGGGGAAAACTGCCTTGATTTCCTCGGTCTCCGTCTGGCCCAGCAGGCCGGAATAGTCTGGCAAGGGGGGGAGGCTGCCGTCGTTGGCGCCTAAAATGAAAATGGCCCGCTTGTGTGGAAAAATGCTGTGGGTAATGTCTCCCACGGCAACCTCATCCACAGAAGGA
>DBGCIZ010000276.1:0-4301 GCA_048355355.1 Christensenellaceae bacterium
ACGATTTAAACGTATTCCCCGTCCCAGACGGGGATACGGGAACCAATATGTCTTTGACGCTGACATCGGCGGCAAGAGAGGTAAACGCCTGTGATTCCGACAAGGTAGGCCAGGTGATGCAGGCCCTCTCCGGTGGAGCCCTGAAAGGAGCCAGGGGAAATTCCGGCGTGATATTATCCCAGCTGTTCCGCGGGTTTGCAAAGAGCGTCTCAGAGGAGCGGCCTTATCTGGTGGCGGAGGATTTTGCCGTCGCTATGGAGATGGGTGTCAAGGCAGCCTATAAGGCGGTCATGAAGCCAAAGGAAGGCACGATTTTGACCGTAGCCAAGGGCATGGCAGAGGAGGCTCGCCGCCAGGTGGAGGCAGGCGCAAATTTGCTTGCGCTGATTGACGGCGTGATTGAGGCAGGGCAGGAGACTCTTGCGAAAACGCCGGAGCTGCTTCCCGTATTAAAGGAGGCTGGCGTGGTGGATGCCGGCGGCGCAGGGCTGCTGGTGATTTACAAGGGCTTTAAAATGGCCATCGATGGGGAGGAAATCACCCAGGAGATTGACCTGACCGTGCCGGAGCGTCGGGTTGCTGCGGCCTCGCTGGAAAGCATCAGTACGGCGGACATTCAGTTCGGCTATTGCACGGAGTTTTTTGTCATTGAGTTGAATCCTAACGTCAACGAGGAGTCCGTAGAAAAGCTGCGGGATAAGCTCTCTCAAATTGGAGATAGCGTAGTGGTCGTGGGGGATAGCGACCTAATCAAGGTGCATGTCCACACCAATGTTCCGGGCAAGGCGCTGCAATATGCTCTGCGGTTGGGCCAGCTTTCCAACGTGAAGATTGACAATATGCGGCAGCAGCATAAGTCTCTGACCGGTTTGGCGCCGGTGGAGCCGCAGAAGCCTATGGCCATGGTTGCCGTCACAGCAGGCCAGGGGCTGACCGCTATTTTTAAGGACTTTAATGTGGACGAGGTGGTAGAAGGGGGGCAATCGATGAACCCCAGCGCCGAGGACATTTTGGCAGCCGTCCAGAAGGCGCCTTCTGACCATGTTATTGTCCTGCCAAACAACAAAAATATCCAGCTTGCAGCGGAGCAGGCTGGCAAGCTGACGGAAAAGACCGTAGTGGTCATCCCGACAAAATCCTTCCCACAGGGCTTGAGCGCCGTCCTGGCCTTTAATGGCGAGGTCTCATGGGAAGAGAATTTGCGCGCCATGAAGGAAGCCATTGGCACGGTGAAGTCGGCGGAGGTGACAAACGCGGTTCGGGATACGACCATGAATGGCGAGCATATCGAAAAGGGAGAGGTGCTGGGCATTCTGGAGGGAGATATTGTGACCCACGGCGCAGAGCTGGACGGCACCGTGCTTCGCCTGGTGGATAAAATGGTAGACGGCAGCGACGATGCTGTCATCACGCTATACTACGGCGAGGCCGTAGCGGAGAATGCCGCAGAGGCCCTGGGCGATAAGTTGGCGGACCGCTTTGAGGACTGCGATGTGGATGTCTACGCCGGGAACCAGGCCCTTTATGATTACATTATCTCTGTGGAGTAATATGCAGACGGCGGGGGGCCACGGCCCCTCGTTTTTTTGATGGAAGGAGCAGGATGAGGCTTTCAGACTCGATTACCAGGCTAAAGGGAATAGGTGAGAAACGGGCAGCGCTGTTTCACAGGCTGGAGATTGCTACGGTGGGGGACCTGCTAAACCATGTGCCCTATCGGTACGACGATTTGAGATATACTGCGCGGCTTGGCGAGGTGAAGCCGGGGGATACGGCGCTAGTCCGAGGAAGAATCGTGGCCCAGCCCCGCTGGATAAAGCGGACGGGCCGTTTTAGCGTATTTTCCTTTGCGATTTTTGACGACACGGGCTCCATGAGCATTTCCGTGTTCAACATGCCATTCACCATGAAACGATTCGCGAAGGGGGCAGAATTTTGCTTTTACGGCAAGGTAAAGATATTTCAGGATAGCCTGCATATGGACAACCCGCGGGTCTTTCAGCCTGACGCAAGGCTGGGCATTGAGCCGGTCTACGCCCTGACGGCGGGACTTAACAATGCTGCTGTTCGGGCAGCGGTGGCCCAGGCGCTGGCGGAAGCGGAGCCGGATGCGTCGTTTTCTCCAGCATTCTTGCAGGCAGCGGGCCTGGGGGAGGATATGGAGGATTATCGCCATGTCCACACGCCAATCTCTATGGAGGAGGCTGAGGCGGGGCGGCTGAGCCTGGCAAAGAAAGAGCTGCTGATTTTTTTACGATTGATGGGGCTCATTGATAGAAGCGAGGTGGCAGTGGAGCCACTCTGCCTAAAGGAACAGTGGGTGGAGGAATTTTGCGCAGGGCTGCCCTTTCAGCCGACGGCGGGGCAGCGGCAGGCCATGGAGGATATTTTCCGGGACATGGGGCAGACGCGGCCCATGAACCGGCTGATTCAGGGAGACGTAGGCAGCGGAAAGACGGCAGTGGCCATGTTCGCCGCATATTTGGCCATGAAGGCGGGGGGGCAGGCGGCATTGATGGCGCCGACAGAGATTTTAGCCTCGCAGCATTATGAGCAGGCCAAGCGCTTTTTTGGCCCGCGGGCTGCCCTGCTCACCGGGTCCTCTACGGCGGCAGAGCGCCGAGATATTTGGGAAAGGGTGGCGACAGGGCAGGTCTCTTTGCTGATTGGAACCCATGCGCTCCTGTATGCAGAGGCAGGTTTTCAGAATCTGCGTCTGATTATTACGGATGAACAGCATCGCTTTGGCGTGGCGCAGCGGGCGGCCCTGGCGGGAGGACGGGAGGATTTACATACCCTGGTCATGTCGGCAACGCCTATCCCGAGAACGCTGGCGCTAATCCTGTTTGGCAAGACACAGATTTCGGAAATCCGGGAGCTGCCGCCAGGCAGACAGCCGGTCAAGACTTTTATAGTAGGGATCAACCGGCGGGCCAGGCTGTATCAATGGGTGCATGACCGAGTAATGGACGGGGATAGGGCCTACGTGGTTTGCCCCTTGGTGGAGCCGGCAGAAGAGGGCGGAGGCATCTCTGCAGTGGCGCTTCAGGCGTTGCTGGCGCGAAAATTCCCAGACATATCCGTTGGGCTGATCCATGGGAAGATGCCCCAGGCGCAGAAGGCCCAGGCTATGGCTCAGTTTAAGGCGGGAGAGGTGCAGCTGTTGGTTGCCACAACGGTGATTGAGGTTGGGGTTGACGTGCCAGAGGCAACTATTATGGTGGTCGAGAATGCGGATCGCTTTGGCCTGGCCCAGCTGCATCAGCTGCGCGGCCGCGTGGGCCGGGGAAAAAAGGAGGCCTTCTGTTACCTGACCACAGACGGCTCCTCCGGCGACCGCCTTGCCGTTTTGAAGGAAAGCGCAGACGGCTTTTATATTGCAGAGAAGGATTTGGAGTATCGCGGCGGCGGCGAGCTCATTGGCCAACGGCAGAGCGGAGCCATGAGCCTGGCGGTTTCCAAGCTGATGAGCGATGGAGGTCTGATGGATTGGGCGCAGGAGACGATGGCCCGCCTGGGGGAGGCATTCCCGGAGGATTACGAAAAGCTGACTGCCCAGGCAGAGAAGCGGCTGGCTGGGCTGGGAGAGAAGGTCGTCATGAACTGACATAGAGGCGGAAGGGCCTGCATAAGCATAAGGGAATGCAGCTTCATAGGGGGAAGTTCTTTACATGATGGGCCGATTATGCTATAATACGATTGATATTATAGCAATATAATTGAGGAGGGTATTATGGAAGAAAACAAAAATCTTGGCAAAGGCAAAGCGATTGCCAGTCTCGTTCTCGGCATTGTGGGCACCATCGTAGGTGTTCTGTGGGTTCCGTTGATTGGTATCATTTGTGGTATCATTGGCATCGTGTTGGGCGTATCTGCCAGAAAGACGACGGTTGAGCAGAAGGGCATGGCAACGGCGGGCCTGGTGCTCAGCATTATCTCGCTGGCGGCCAGCGTAATCGTCTGGATTATCAGCGCGATTCTGATTGCTTCTGTAGCTAGCATGTTCCTGTAAGCGTAGGGAAAAAGAGCCGTGCCCAGAAGGGCGCGGTTTTTTATATGCGCGAGCTGTAGGGGAAGAAATTGTCTCTTTTTTACAATCTGTTATTGTTACATATTTTTTGCAAGTTCATGTTAAAATCTATGGCGAAATAGGGGTGTATGTGCTATAATAAAGGTGACTATCAGTTTATTCCATTTTTTGCACTAAAATGGTGTAAATTAAGAGAAGAGAGGTCTTGATTCGTATGAAATACGGCATTTACTACGCATTTTGGGAGCATCGCTGGGGAGTGGATTATTTG
>DBGCIZ010000277.1:0-9730 GCA_048355355.1 Christensenellaceae bacterium
GAGCCGCATGGTGGTCTTTTCGCTTAGCCCCAGGGAGCGGCCAGCCTCGTCCTGGCCCCTGTCCACCGCCTGGATGCCAGAGCGGATAATCTCCGCAACGTATGCGCCCGAGTTAAAGCCAAAGGCAATGATGGCGATCAACACGCCCATGTTCATAGGCCAGGAGGCGAAGATGATCAGGAACCAGATTAAAATCTGCAACATGGAGGGCGTCCCTCGGATTACCGTCAGGTAAATGTCGCAGATGACGTTTAATATTTTGATTCCCACATTTTTCGTGCGCTTTGCCTTCACCTTTACCAGCGCCACCAAGGTGCCCAGAATCACGCCAATGACTATGGCGCCCAGGGACATGACGATGGTCACGCCCAGCCCCTCTAAATACATCTGCCATCTGTCGTTATCGATTATGGCCTGCTGTAGCTGCTCCCCCAGATTATCAAACATAGATACTCCTCAATATAATTGCAGGCAGCAAACGGTCTGTCTGCTGCCTCAAAATTCCAATCCATTCGATGCAGGGCTGTGCTTCGCAGCCCCGGGAAATCAGATTTTCAGACTGCGTCCCTTATTCCACCACGTTGTGCTTCATGGTCAGCTCTTCTACTGTGCCGTCGGCAATCAGCTGCTCCAGCACGCCGTTAATCACGGCCGCCAAGTCGTCGCTGCCCTTGGCAATGGCCATGGCGTAGTCCTCCTCGGTCAGCTTGTTTTCCACAACCTTCAAATCCGTGTTGTTTGCCACAATCGCTCTCGCAGGCAGCTCGTCGATAATTACGGCGTCCAGCTTGCCCGTCTTCAGCGCCATAGCAGCATCCAGCGCGGTCTTAAACTTGCTGACCTCTGCCTCCGTCTCATCCTCTGCATAGAACTGGCCCGTGGTGCCCGCCTGCACGCCGACGGTCTTACCGGCCAGATCCTCCGGCCCCTGAATCTCCTCGTTATCCGCCAGCACCATCATATACTGGGAAGAGGTCGCATATTCGATGGAGAAATCCACGTTCTGCAAACGCTCCTCGTTGATGGTCATGCCCGCAGCGGCAAAGTCGCCTTTGCCCGCCTGGATAGCGCCAATGATGCCGTCAAAGTCCATGTCCACCACTTCCAGCTCAACGCCCAGCTCGTCTGCAATGGCCTGGCCAATTTCGATATCCACGCCTACAGGCTCGTTATCATCGCCCAGATACTCATAGGGCGGGAAAGCGGCGTTGGTCAGCATGACGATTTTGCCAGCTTCCTTAATTCTGTCTACATTGGGCGTCTCGCCCGTGGCGGCGATATCGCCTGCAGCGTCAGAAGCCGCAGGGGCCTCGCTAGCTGCCTCAGAGGCCGCCGGTTCCTCGCTGGCCGCAGCAGATTCCGCCGGCGTTTCGCTTTCCGGCGCTCCGGAAGAGGCCGGCGCTCCGCAGCCCGTCAAAGCTACAACCGCCAATGCAATCACAAGCACCGCGGCGATTACCCATAAATACTTTTTCATTTTCCTAAATCCTTTCCAACAAAGTCAAAACTTAATCTCTCAAAATATTATACTATGTGACGCCGAAAAAGCAAGAGAAATTGCAGCATTGCGTCAAATTTTTGTTAACCTTTTATGAAGCTTGGGCCCTGCCTCAAAGCTGGATAAAGCTGCCCATGGCGCCGGTCTGCCCCTTATCCCTCCGGTGAGAGTAGAAGAGCTCCTCCCGGCAGTAGGTGCACTGCATGGAGAAGGTGACATTCTCCGGCGGCACGCCCATGGCCTCCAGCTGAAGGGCCAGCGTCCTCCAAAGGTCCACATATTGCCTGCCGTCCCGCCGCTCCACGACTTCATCGCCGTATTTCTCCAGAAACTGACTGCTCACGTCGTCCTGTACCTCAAAGCAGCAGGGGCCAATGGAGGGCCCTATGCCGAAAAGGACGTCCCCCGGCCCCACGCCCAGCTCCCGCAGCTTGCCGAGAATATTGGCCGTGACGCCCCCCAGGGTGCCCCGCCAGCCTGCGTGGCAAACGCCTGCCACCCTGCCCCGCTTATCTGCAAAGAAGATGGGGTTGCAGTCCGCATGGAGGGTCACCGCCGCCACGCTGCTGTCTGTGGCGATTAGCCCGTCGCAAAAGGGCATCTCATGGGGGCGCAGAATCCCCTCCCCCGCCATGGAGCGGTCAATCACCAGCACATTAGTGCCGTGCTCATAGTTGCAGCGGACCATGTCCTCCAACGCAATGCCAATGGCCGCGCCCATCCTGCGGACGTTTTCCACCACATTTTCCAGGCTGGCCGTCTCCCGGCTGAAGCTCATGTTCAGGCTTTGGAAGCAGCCGCTGCTGACGCCGCCGATTCTGGTAGAAAAGCCGTGCTTTAAAAAGCCCAGCGCGGAAAAGGACGGTATCGTGTAGTAGACCACGCCGTCCCTCTCCTGAATCTGAAAGCCCTTTCTCGTCTCATCCCAATACATTATTTTTCCTCAACCAGCTTTTTCAGCTCGTCCATAAAGGTGCTGACGTCCTTAAAATCCCGGTAGACCGAGGCAAAGCGGACGTATGCCACCTGGTCCACCGCCTTCAGCTCCTCCATCACCATATCCCCGATTTTCCGGCAGGGGATTTCGTTCTGCACGTTGTTCTGCACCCGCTTCTCAATCTCGTGGGCCATTTCGTCTATGGTATCCATGGAGACGCTCCGCTTCTCGCAGGCCTTCACAATGCCGCGCTTGACCTTGTCTACGTCAAAAGCCTCGCGGCTGCCATCCTTTTTAATCACCATAACCGGCGTCTGCTCTGCCTTTTCGTAGGTAGTGAACCTTCTGCCGCAACTCAAACATTCCCGCCGCCGCCTGGTCACCATTCCGTCGTCCAGAGGACGGGAATCCACCACCTTGCTCTCCGCATAGCCGCAGTATACGCACTTCATAACAGACCTCCAGCGTTTTTTTGCATTATACCATACTGCCGCCGTTTTTTCCAGACGCTTTGGCGAGATTCTTGCACAATCCACGCCCCGCCTGGCATAGAGATAGAGAAGAAGAGCGAAAAGGAGCGCAGGCATGAGATATTGTAAGTTAAAGCAAAAGGAAGTGGTCAACATCATTGAGGGCTGCTCCCTCGGGTATATCTGCGATTTGGAAATCGATATTGCGACCGGGCGCATCTGCTCCATCGTCGTGCCGGGCAACGCAGGCCTGAAAAACCTGTTTCACAGCAAAAGCTACGTCATCCCCTGGGAAAATATCTGCAAAATCGGCAACGACGTGATTTTGGTAGAGGTGGATTTAAACACCTGCTGCCGCCGGTAGCGCCCGGTTGGACAGCGCCGCGGTTTTATGGTAAGATGATAGCACAAAAACAGCCTTAGATGGGAGCGAGATTGTATTGGACAAGGTGATTCGCGAGGCACTCCGCTATTTGGGATACCGGCGGGGCCGGGCCTCCGGCCAGGAGGTCGGCGAGGTGCAGGCCTGCCTGGAGCAGCTTCGCCGGGCTGTGACCCCCAGGCATGTATATTCCCTCTGGGACGTCTCCCTGGGGGATGGCACTGTAGCTCTGGGCGGCGTGCAAATTGTAAGCCGCTCTCTTTCAGGCCATCTTCGCGGCGCAGAGCGGGCCATTGCCTTTGCCGCCACCCTTGGCCTTGGGGCAGACCGGCTCATCAAGCGGCTCTCCGGCGAGAGCATGGCCTCCGCCGTCGTGGCCAACGCCTGTGCGTCCGCCCTCATTGAACACTATTGCGACGAGGCCACCGCCGCCATTGAGACAGGCGGCCTCTTTCCGTTGCCCCGGTTCAGCCCGGGCTACGGCGATTTTTCCATTCAGCACCAGGCAGACCTGGCCCGCCTTACAGACTGCGCCAGGAAAATCGGCCTGACCGTGACGGATTCCATGCTGCTCTCCCCCGCCAAGTCGGTAACTGCCATCATCGGCCTGACTAGGGAGAAGCGGTGCGCTCCGCAGCAATGCGCTGCCTGCGGCAAGACAGATTGTCCTTTCAGGAGGGAAACGACTTGAACATCAGAGAACTACTCGGCAAAAAGCTGCTCTATTGCGATGGCGCCATGGGCACCATGCTGCAGGGCGAGGGCCTGGGCGCGGGCGACATCCCGGAATACTGGAATATTACCCGGCCAGACGCCATCCGCAAAATCCACCGGCTCTATCTCGAAAGCGGCGCTAATATTATCACTGCCAACACCTTCGGCGCAAACCGACTCAAGCTCTCCGGCGATGGCTATACCGCCCGGGAGCTGGTCGAGGCTGGCGTGCTGCTGGCGGCGGAGGCCGCCCATGCCAGAGGCGCCTTTGCCGCCGTGGATATCGGCCCCAGCGGCAAGCTGATGAAGCCTTTTGGGGACCTGGCCTTTGACGATGCCTACGATGCCTTTGCCGAAATCGCCATAGCCGGGGAGCTGGCCGGCGCAGATTTGGCCCTGATAGAAACCATGAGCGATACCTATGAGGCCAAGGCCGCCGTCCTCGCCGTCAAGGAAAATACCTCCCTTCCCATTTTCGTCACCATGACCTTTGACGAAAGAGGTCAGCTGCTGACCGGCGGCAGCATCCAGGCTGCGGCCGTCCTGCTGGAGGGGCTGGGCGTGGATGCCCTGGGCTTTAACTGCGGCCTGGGCCCCGTGCAGATGAAATCGCTGGTGCGGGAGCTGAGCAGCTTCTGCCACCTTCCCATCATCGTCAATCCCAACGCCGGGCTGCCCCGCTCTGAAAACGGCAAAACCTATTTCGATGTAACCCCCCTGGAATACGCCGGGCACATGGCGGAAATTGCCCACATGGGTGCGGCCGTTATGGGTGGGTGCTGCGGCACCACGCCGGAGCATATCGGCTCCATGGTGTTCGCCTGCCGCAACATCAGCGAGGTGCGCGCCTGCTCTCAGCCCGTATCCGTCATCTCCTCCTATGCCCATGCCGTCGCCCTGGGCAACGACCCCAAGGTCATCGGCGAGCGGCTCAACCCGACGGGCCGCCCCGCCATGCAAAGGGCCCTTCAGGAGGGAGACTACGGCTATATTCTCCGCATGGCTCTGGAGCAGCAGCGCCACGGCGCCCATATTATCGATGTCAACGCCGGCATGCCCGGTATCGACGAGGCCGCCACCCTTGTCCGCATGGTGGAGGAGGTGCAGGCCGTCACGGATTTGCCCCTGCAAATCGACACCACGGACCCTGTCGCCATGGACCGGGCCATGCGCCTCTATAACGGCAAGCCCATGGTCAACTCTGTCAACGGCAAGGAAGCGGTCATGGCCTCTATCTTCCCCATCGTGAAGAAATACGGCGGCGTGGTTGTGGCCCTGACCATCGACGAAAACGGCATTCCGGAGACAGCGGAGCAGCGGCTGGCTGTGGCGGAAAAAATCCTCCGCCGGGCTGCCGACTTCGGCATTGGCAAACAGGATATTATCATCGACCCGCTGGTCATGACCGTTAGCGCAGACCAGGCCGCCCCCCAGGTGACTCTGGAGGCCCTCCGGCTGATTCGGGAGAAGCTGGGCGTCAATACCCTGCTGGGGATTTCCAACATCTCCTTCGGCCTGCCCGCCCGGCAGAATATTGACGCAGCCTTTCTCTCGGCTGCTCTGGGCCAGGGCGTCAACGCCGTGTTTATGAACACCATGAACGACGCCATGATGGCTGCCTTTCGCGCCTTCCGCGTGCTCTACGGGCTGGACGAAGGCGCCGCAGACTACATTGCCGCCTATACGGGCCAGCCTGCCTCAGCCCGGCCCGCGGCCCCGGGTCAGTCCATCACCCTGGAGGAGGCAGTCCGCTCCGGGCTGAAGGACGCGGCCATTCAGGCCGCCGGAGACCTGCTCGCTCAGGGCGTTCCGCCTCTGGAGCTCATTCACGGCAGCCTGATTCCCGCCTTGGACCAGGTCGGCAAGGGCTTTGAGGAAAACACCGTGTTCCTCCCCCAGCTATTGAAGAGCGCCGAGGCGGCCGGCGGCGCCTTTGAGGAAATCAAGGCCGCCATCGCCAGCCAGGGCGGCTCTCAGAAAAAGGGGAATAAAATCCTGGTGGCTACCGTCCAGGGAGATATTCACGATATTGGCAAAAACATCGTCAAGGTCCTGCTGGAGAACTTCGGCTACGACGTGGTGGATTTGGGCAAGGACGTGCCCGCCGGGGATATCGTCCGGGCCGCTCAGGCGCAAAACATTGGCCTGGTGGGGCTCAGCGCTCTGATGACCACCACCGTAGTCCACATGGAAGAGACTATCCGGCAGCTGCGGGCGGCCCTGCCAGGCTGCAAGATTATGGTAGGCGGCGCAGTGCTCACGCCTAAATACGCCCGGGAAATCGGCGCAGACCGGTATGTAAAGGACGCCATGGCCTCCGTCAACTTCGCCCGCGAGGTTTTTCAGAGCAAATAGGGCGTTTCCTGCCGAGACATCGGGAGGGGGACGAGCGGCTGCCCCCTCTCAAACCATACCGCCTCCGCCCACCCGCATCATAGAGGCCATCCCTTCTGCGCAACCAACCAGCGTTGCCGGCAAGCACCTGGGCGCCGCTCAGGTCTTTTTCTCATTTTTTCTATCAAAATAAAAAAAATTTCGGCACGAGGGTCAAGGCATGTCCTATGGCAATGCCTGCTTCCCCCTCGAAGCGAAAAATTGAAAACCGCTGAATAACATGCCGGCTCCTCGGTAAGGCTAATATTAAACTGTTAGCATCACCGGAGGAAGCCAATGATTAGCAAGGTTCATATTTGCGGAGTCGATACGTCAAAGCTGCCAATCATCCCGGAGGACCAGCTTCAGACGTACTTTGAAAAAATTTACGCAGGCGATAAAGAGGCGCGGGAGGAATTCATTTATGGCAATCTCCGCCTCGTTTTAAGTATTGTCCAGCGATTTTCCATGCGGGGCGAAAATATGGACGACCTGTTTCAGGTGGGGTGCCTTGGGCTCATCAAGTCTATCGACCGGTTCGACGTGACCAAGGGCGTCCGCTTCAGCACCTACGCAGTCCCCATGATTATCGGCGAGCTTCGCCGCTATCTCAGGGACAACACCACCATCCGCATCAGCCGCTCCCTGCGGGATACGGCCTATAAGGCGTTTCAAATCCGCAACCAGCTGGCCGGCGCAAACAACGAGGAACCCTCCGTAGAGGAAATCGCCAAGGCCATGAATTTGCCTGTGGAGGAGGTTGTCTTTGCCCTGGACGCCGTCCAGGACCCCATCTCCCTCTCCCAACCCGTCTATCAAGACGGCGGCGACGCCCTCTATATTATGGATAGCATTTCCGACGAAAAAAGCTCAGACGAGCGCTGGCTCAACTCCATCGCCCTGGGCGAGGCTGTCTCCCGGTTGGGAGAGCGGGAGAAAAACATCGTCACCCTCCGCTATTTTGAAGGGAAAACCCAGATGTAGGTCGCTGCGGAAATCGGCATCAGCCAGGCCCAGGTCTCCCGGCTGGAGAAGTCCGCCATTGCCCATATTAAAAAGGGCTATCTCTAAATCAGCTTCTGAACGTCCCGACGGAGCCGCTTCAAAATCCGCTTTTCCAGGCGGGAAATATAGCTCTGGGAAATGCCCAGGTAATCCGCCACCTGCTTTTGCGTCTGCTCGTGGCAGCCCGCCAGGCCAAAGCGCATGTTGATAATCTGCCGATCCCTGGGGGGCAGGTTATCAATGGCCTCAATAATCAGGGATTTTTCCACATCGCTTTCAATCTGCTTTAAGACGGTGTCGTTCTCCGTTCCGATAATGTCGGAGAGGAGCAGCTCGTTACCGTCCCAATCGATATTCAATGGCTCGTCGAGGGAAATCTCCGTCCGCGTCCTGGTGTTGCGCCGCAGATACATGAGGATTTCGTTTTCGATGCACCGGCTGGCATAGGTTGCCAGCTTAATCTTTTTCTCCGTATCGAAGGTATTGACCGCCTTGATGAGCCCAATGGTGCCGATGGAGACCAAATCCTCCAGGCCGATTCCCGTATTGTCAAACTTTCTCGCAATATAGACCACCAGCCGGATATTCCTTTCGATTAGCACGGGGCGGACGCCGCTGTCCCCCGCGGCCAGTCTTGCCATCAGCTCGCTTTCCTCCGCCTTGCTGAGGGGTGGCGGCAGGGCCTCGCTTCCATTGATGTAGAGCACCTTGCTCCGCAGCAGGAGCAGCTTTAGTATTTTTTCAATCAGGGCTACCTTGCGCATTCCGTTTACCTCCGTTTTTCCATGACGAGCCCGTTCCCCAGGATTCCGCGGCAGTCCCCCAGGCGGATGCCCCGCCCCAGAAGGATATATGCCTTTGCCTGATAGATGTCTCCCCCCGTGCTGACGGTCATGCTGTCCGGCAAAAAGCCGATGTGGCGCCCGCTGCCGTTCACTGTGGTGCAGTAAAATGGCCGCGCCGCCACCCGTCCGTCCAAGCTCAGGATGCTCTCCCGCAGCTGGTCCGAAATTGCCGCCAGAACCGTGTCCTCATCCGCCATAATTACGCCGTTGCCGGAAAAATCCCGCACGTCGTTGCCTGTGTCCAGCATGGCGTCAAAGGTAATTCTCTCCCCTAAAAGCTCCGCCTCCACATGGTAGATCCGGTTTGTCTCCGGGTGCCTCCTGCGGATGACCAGCTCTGCCGTCACTGCCGCAATGGCGATGCCTGCGTCGCAGATTGCCATAACCTGGGCGCTTACCGTCGTTCGCAGCCCCGCCGCGTCCATGGCATAGTAGGCCATGGCTGCGCCTCCGCCGAATATCAGCCCCGTAAACAGGACATAGCCCGTGCTGCGCAGATAGCTCCGCCAGGAGGAGGGCAAAAAAACTGCCGCGCTCATCAGCGCCAACCCCACCAGCTTGCAGGGGAGCAGCCTCAGAGGCTGGAAGAGCGCCGCAAGCACAGCATACACGCCGCCCACCGCCCCTCCTGCCGCGCACCGCCCGAGGGAGGTCCGCTTTTGGCTGAGCCGCATGGACAAAAGCAGTATGATAAAATCCAGCAGAAAATTTTCGAGCAAGACCAACTCCACATACACTTCTTTCATAGTGTATACAGTATATATTATTTCATGGAAAAAGGATGTAGAACCATGGCATGCAAAAAGCCGCCCTTTCGATAAAAGGCGGCTTGTCCTGCCAAAATAGCTCTGTTGCCTCAGCCCGGCGGCCTGTTAGGAAAAGACCCTCCGCGCCGTGACAAAATTGCGCACATAGTAGGCGGAAACCTCCTGCTGGCAGACCTGCCCAGCGCTGGTCACCGCGTGAATCTGCTGGTTATCGCCCACGTAGACCGACATATGGCTCACCCTGTCGCTGGAATCGGACTTAAAGAATAGCAGGTCTCCCGGCTGCACCTGGGAGAGAGAGGTAATTTCCTCCCAGCCGGAATAGGTTGCATAGGATGCAGAGCTCCTTCTCCCCACGCTCTCGCCGCACTGGTTCAGCGCATAGTAGACCAGGCCGGAGCAATCGAAGGTATCGGGGCCCTCTGTGCTGTAGACGTATTTGGAGCCAATCAGGCCCTCCAGCGTGTCGATAAACTCTGCCACATCGCCAGACGCTCCGTTGGAGGAATCATCTCCATTGGAGGCAGAGGGATTCTTCTTCGCGTCATCAGAATAGAGCAGCGCCGTCGTCTCTGCCGTGGCCACACCTGTCTGCTCCAGGCCGTGAACCTTCTGGAAAGCAATCACCGAGGCCTTGGTGATGGTGCCAAAGTAGCCCGTAGAGGAGGAGTCGAAATACCCCAGCTCCCGCAGCCTGTCCTGCAGCTCCGTCACATCATCGCCCTTGTCTCCCTGGGCC
>DBGCIZ010000278.1:0-2058 GCA_048355355.1 Christensenellaceae bacterium
TGGATTCTGCCCTGGGTGGTGACGGCCATCGCCATGCTGTTTTTGCCGGAGCAAATCCCGGTCCATTACGGCTGGGACGGACAGATAGACCGTTGGGGCAGCAGGGAAGAGGCTCTGATTTTGCCGGCGCTGACGACAGGGCTGGGGCTGCTTATCTGGGCAGGCAGCCGATGGGCAGCGAAACGAAGCAAGGCAGCAGAGCGAGGGCTGGCGGCGGCAGGGTTGGCAATTTTGGCCCTGCTAAACGCATGCAATTTGGTTTTCCTCTATAGCTGCTTGGCCCAGACGGGGCAGGCGCCTTCTTTTGAGCTGGACTGGATGAGCATAATGTTTGCGGCGCTGGGTTTGATGCTGGTGGGGCTGGGCGCTGTGATGCCAAAGGTGGAGAGAAACTCACTGGTGGGCCTGCGGACAAAGTGGAGCATGAAAAACGACCGGGTATGGCAAAAATGTCAGCGGTTTGGCGGCCTGACTCTGATGGCAGCGGGCGGGCTCATCTGCCTGGGGTGTTTGCTGGTATTCCGCGGATTTGGCGCCTTTTGCTGGACCATGGGATTGATTGTGGTCATGGCGATAGCAGATGGGTTTTATTCCTATCAGGTGGCAAAGGCCGACGAGGCAGAGGCCCAGGAGGGAAACGTCTAAACAACCAGAAGAGGCTGGGTATAGTCCAGCCGGGCCGGGGCATGGGCGAGAAGGCTATAGATATCGCCTGCCAGAATGTCCAGAGCCAGGCCGGGGTGTTCCAGAGAGGCCGGCCTGGTTACAACAGGAATGGAGGCGTGCTGAGAGAGCAGGGAGAGCAGAAACAGGCTCTCTTTTTTTATGCCCAACACTCTGGCGTAAGGGGGCTGCTGGTGAATCAGGGAGAGCTGCTCTGCCGTCACACCCAGAAGGGCGTGAATGAGGGCCCGCTTGATGCGGCTCATGGCATATCGCTTGGACTTGACCTGCTGCAAAAATGCATCGGGGCTACAATGGGAACGGGCAGCCTGCTCCAGACGATATTCCAGCCCCTCGCCGACCTCGGGGATATTGCGAAGCTGGGCCAGAGTCATGGTGCGAAGCCGATAGAGAATATAGGGGAAGGCATCCCGAAAAAACACGGCAGGTGCGTGAATAGTGGCAGAAGGCTCACCCGGGGGGAGAGAGCCGCCATCCTCCAGCAAAGTGCGCAGAGCCGTGGCGCTGGGAAAGCCGGAGGACAATGCGCTATCATGATACCCAGAGCCCTGCCGTAGAATGGGAAGCGGGCGGATAGCGCTGCCGCTCTTTTTTAAATGCTTTAGATATTCCACTGCCAGGATAGCGTTGGGGCGGCGGTCGGCGGGGATTCCAAGGGATTCCAAGGCGGCGCTGCGGGCGGCGGCAAAGGGCATGCCACGGTCCAAATACGTCCGCAGGGCAGCCTGATAGGCGGGCGGCTCCTCTGCCAGAAGGGAAGCAGCACGCTCCAGAGCGGCAATATCGTCCGTTTCGCAGCCAAAGGAAAGCATGTCTACGCAGCCCAGCCCATTTAAAATAGAAATGGCCCCTTGGGCAAACCGGTCTGCCCCGGAGACAGCATAGGAAAAGGGCAGCTCCAGCACCAAGTCGGCCCCGTGCTCCAAAGCGACGCGGCAGCGGGTGCGCTTATCGAAGAGGGAAGGCTCGCCCCGCTGGACGAAATTGCCGCTCATGACGACGATAATATGGCTGCACTGCCTTCTGGCCTGGCTGATATGGTAGGCATGTCCGCTGTGAAAGGGATTGTATTCCGCAATTATGCCGCAGATTTTCATAAAAACTCCTTTTCAAATCGGTTCTTTTACGTTATAATAAGTACGTTGTTTTATATTATACCAAATAAATGGTTGGAAACGCATTACTATTTAGAAAAGAGGTAAGAAAGAATGGCGTTGATGGATGTTATCAAGGCGAAAGCCAAGGCTGATCTGAAACACATTGTGCTGGCAGAGGGAACCGAGCCCAGGACAGTAGAGGCAGCTGGTATCATCGTAAAAGAGGGCTTGGCAAAGGTCACGCTGCTGGGAGATATTGACGAGATTAAAAAGGTCG
>DBGCIZ010000279.1:0-2160 GCA_048355355.1 Christensenellaceae bacterium
CCGCCACTGCAATGGGGCCGAGCAGCTCCGGCTTCAGCTTGCTGGTGCGGAAGAGGGCCGTGAGGCCATCTGCGCCGCCGATAACGCCGATAGAGGCCGCCGCCTGGGGGTCAAAGCCGATGAGCAGGGCCAGAATCAATGCGATAAAGATGCCCAGCTGGGCCGCAGCGCCCAAGAGCAGGCTCTTCGGGTTTGCAATCAGGGGGCCAAAGTCCGTCATCGCGCCGACGCCCAGGAAAATCAGAGGCGGATAGATGCCCAACTTGACGCCCAGATATAAGTAGTCCAGCAGGCCGGCCGTGCCGTTCTCCACCACCTCCACAAAGCCGGGGACGTCGCTATAATGGACGGCCAGGCCGGCGCCGGGCAGGTTTGCCAGCAGCATGCCAAAGGCAATGGGCAACAGGAGCAGGGGCTCAAACTGCTTCACAATGGCCAGATAGAGCAGCACGCAGGAAATCACTATCATGACGGCCTGCTGCCACGTCATGGTGGCAAAGCCGGACTGATTGAGAAAGTCTATAAAAGTTTGACCAATGTCCATGGATTTTCCTCCTTTTCAACCGCAGGAACCGCGGCAGGCGGCTCTATGCGATAACGGCCAGGAGGTCGCCGGTCCCTACGGTGGCGCCCTTTTCCACACTGAGGGAAGCCACAGTGCCGCTGCAGGGGGCCATAATCTCATTTTCCATCTTCATGGCCTCCAGGATAAAGAGAATATCCCCCTCCCGGACGGAATCTCCATTGGCCACCCGCACGTCCAGAATATTGCCCGGCATGGGCGCGCAGACCTTCTCTCCCTCTGCCACCGGGGCGGCGGGGGCGGCCGGCGCAGCAGCGGGGGCAGCCGCAGCGGCTACTGGGGCCGATGCGCTTCCGCCAAGCTCCTCTACCTCTACTTCGTAGGCAGTTCCATTTACCTTTATCATAAATTTACGCATGATTTGCTCTCCTCCGTTTTTTTCAATATGGTTTTCCTGCAATCTGCTCCGCTCTTCCCGCGCGGGACCAGGCGGAGCGGCGGCCTGCCTTTTGATAAGAGGCCACTCGGATGTTTGCGGGGGACGTCCCCATCATGGCCGCAGCGGCTGCCGCCAGAACGGCAACCAGCTCCAAGTCCTCCTTGGGCGGAGCGGCCGGCTTCTTGTTCGGCGAGGCGACCGCCGGTTTCTGCTCGTCTAAAGCAGCCAGACGCTTGGCCTCCTTCTTCTCCGCCTTCCGCGCCCGGCGGCTCTCGTTTTTCGCTGCAATGGGGTCGATAATCTTGTCGCTCACCTTTGACATCAGCTTGACGATATAAATGATGATTAGGAGCACCACGAAGACTACTACCATACCGATTACTGTCGTTTGCGCTCCTAACCCCAGGCTTTCTAAAAAACTCATATGGCACCTCCATGCTATAGCGGCATGACGCCATGCTTCTTGGGCAGCTTCTGCTCCCGCTTGTTGAGGGCCAGGTCAATGGCGGCAATGGTCATCCTTCTCGCATCCTGGGGCTGAATGACGTCGTCAATCATGCCCTGCTTTGCCGCCGCCATGGGGCTGGCAAAGGTCTCGCGGAACTGCTCTGCGCTATCCTTCCCGCCGTATAAAATGATGCCGCCAGCCTCTGCCTCCACGGCGGAAATCTCCGCATTGGGGAAGGCATAGACCACGTCTGCGCCGGTGCCCTTGTTGCCCATGGCAACGTAGCCCTCGCCGATGGCCCGGCCAGTAATGAGCGTGACCATGGGGCAGCCTGCCTCTGCATAGGCATAGAGCAGCTTTGCCAGCGCCCGAACCTGGCAACTCTGCGCCTGGGCCAGGTTGACCTCTACGCCGCCGTTGTTGACAATGGTGACCACGGGCATATCGAAGGCGTCCAAAAACCGGACAAACCGGGCCGCCTTCAGGCATCCCTTCGGCGTCAGGCAGGCGCCGGCCTCGTTGGCCACAAGGCCAACGGCCAAACCGTCCAGATAGGCAAAGCCGGTTATCATCTCAGGAGCAAAGCCTGGCTGAATCGCAAAAAAGTCGCCATCGTCCGCCATGTCCTTCAAAAGAGCCATGGTGTCGCTGCCATCTGCGGCGACAGCCCTGGCCTTGTCGTCGTCCGAAAAGGCCTCCAGCGGAGATTCCTCCAGATTGTTGGAGGGCAGATAGCCCATCAGCTTTTTC
>DBGCIZ010000280.1:0-2131 GCA_048355355.1 Christensenellaceae bacterium
GATGAACGCCAGCGACAGCGCGGCAATTACAGGCTGCCTGACCAAGGCGCAGGATGCGGGCATCCCCATGGTTTCTGTAGACACTACGCCGGAGCGCACAGACCTGGCGGCCAGCACAGTGACCTCAGATAATTATGCCGGCGGCTATGCAGCGGGAGAGTTGATGAAGGAGCTGCTGCCCGAGGGCGGCGATATCATCATGACAAAGCTGGAGTTTTCCTCCGTGGCCATGGACGAACGGTATCAGGGCTTTGAGGATGCCATTGAAGGCTCTGGCATCAACATTATCGACACAGTAGAGCAGGATGGAACCCGGGAGGACACGCTGAACAAAATTTCCCCCATGCTGACAAAGTATGATTCCCTGGTAGGCATTTACTGCACGCAGGGTGACCCGGCCCTGGGGGCCCTTTCAGCGGTGGATACAGCTGGCCTTTCCGACAAGATTACCATTCTCAGCTATGATGTAGAGGCCGAGGTTGCCGAGGCGATTAAGAGCGGCACCGCCATCAAGGGTGGCGTCACCCAGTTCCCCTATGCCATTGGCTATCTGGGTGTATATCAGTGCCTGCGGGCTATCCAGGGGTTGGAGACAGAGGAGGTCATGAAACTGCCCGTGCTGCCCATTACGCAGGACAATATTGACGAGTTTATGGAGGATAACATCGCATTCCTGGAGGCAAACGGTGGAATCACGCTGCCCACAACGTTAGAATAGGCCCAAAGAAAAGCGGCTGCCGGAAGGCTCTTCTGGCGGCCGCCAACAGGGGAGGTGGAATATGGAAAAGCAATGGATGGTGGAACTCACAGGAATCAAAAAGTCCTTTGCCAAGGTGGAAGTTCTGAAGGGCGTTGACCTCAGACTGGGGCGGGGAGAGATTGTCGCCCTGATGGGGGAAAATGGAGCCGGTAAGTCTACTCTGGTCAACATTCTGATGGGGGTGCATCAAAGAGATAGCGGGGAAATTCGCATTAACGGAAAGGAATTTACGGAATATAGCATTCATATTGCCCGCAAAAACGGCATCGCCATGATTCCTCAGGAACTGGCGTTGGTTCCTGCTATCAGTGTGGCGGAAAATATCTTTTTAAGCAGACGGCTCAAGGCTGGATGGACGTTGAGCCAGAAACAAATGTGCAAAGAGGCAAAAAAGCTGATGACCGAGTTGGGCTTTGATATCGACCCGGGGGCCAGGGTGGATTCTCTGCCGATTTCATACCGGCAGCTGGTCTCTATCGTAAAGGTAATTGCAGAGGATGCCAATGTCGTCATTATGGATGAGCCGACCTCTTCACTGAGTGCGGAGGAGGTGGCCAGACTGCAAAAAATCATCTTTGCCCTGAAAGAAAGGGGCGTCAGCATCATATATATTTCGCATCTGTTAGATGAAGTATTTGAAATAGCAGACACAATCGTAGTACTCCGAGACGGATACTTTATCAAATCCATACCAAAGGTGGAGACGACTCAGCGTGAGGTGGTTTCTCTTATGGTAGGCGAAGAGTTAATGCAGACCCAGAATGCACTGCGGCAAGAGATTGAAGCCAGCGAGGGAACAACGGATGCCGAGGCCGTGATGGAGGTATCTGAATTGACGCTGACCAAGGAAAACGCGCCCATTCACTTTACCCTGCACCGGGGCGAGGTTTTGGGCATTACCGGGCTGGTGGGAGCGGGAAAGACGGAGACCTTGCGCGCCATCACCGGCCTGGACAAGCATAAGGAGATGAAGCTGACGCTCCATGGCCGCCAGACCAGGTTGCGAAACATGCGGGATGCCCTGAAAGAGGGCGTCTGTGTTGTGCCGGAGGACCGAAAGCTGGAGGGCTTGGTACTGATGCGGAGCGTGCGCGAAAATATCGCCATGTGCCGCACGTATCGCACCACAATTGCAAGGCTGGGTGTGCTCCGCAGAAAAAAGGAATGCGACGATGTAGACAGAATGATGGAGGAGCTGGCCATCAAAGCTGCGGGGCGGGAACAGGTGATTCGCTATCTATCCGGCGGGAACCAGCAGAAGTGCGTTATTGCAAAGGAGCTGCTGGCAAAACCATCTATTTTAATGCTGGATGAGCCTACGAGAGGCATTGATGTGGGCGCCAAAACCACCATTTACCAGCTGATTCGAAA
>DBGCIZ010000281.1:0-14066 GCA_048355355.1 Christensenellaceae bacterium
CGTTCATTCACTGCCAGCTCCACCCGTATATCCCGTAGCTCTACATCCGCCTGCACGCCGTCTTGGTCCACCACCATGCGCATCCGGTCGCTTCCGTTCAGGAGAAAGCGGGCGCCCAATGCTTCCCGCTCCGTCAGAATGCCCGTTACCTGGTAATCGTTTAGCACTGCCATGCCGAGGACGGTAAACCGCTCGTCCTCCACAGCGCAGTAGGGAACGGTAATGCTATTGCCAATGCCTTCGGAGGCGTTTTTTGCCATCAGGGCCGTGGCCCGCAGGATTTCGCCGTTTTCCTGCGCGTCGTCAATGATGCCAACGCTGTCCACCGGCGCTATTAGCCCGTCGTTTTCCAGCGTCAGGCATGGCGCTGCCTCGCCTTTGACAATGGCGATGTATTCCGCGCCGTTGCGCTGTCCCTCCTCTGAGGCAAAGTGCTTTATAATGTATTCCGATGACTTCAGTTCATCGCTGATGAGGACAATCTGGTTGTGCCCGCCAAAGGGATATTTGGATGTCTTTTTTGCGATTTCCGCCTTCATTTCCCCTATGGTATCCCCCTCGGCGGAAAGCAGCTCCCCGCCGCCGTCCTTCCCCAGGACACAAAGCGTCATTCTGTAGGTCCCGGTTTCCCCTACGTCAAAGGCGACGCCCTTCACAATGCCAATATGGGAAATATCCCCCTCAATGCAGCCCGACAGCAGCAGCAGGCAGACGGCCAGCCATATCACAAGGAGCCTTTTCATGAGCCGTCCCTCTTCAGCATCTCTTTTGTGCTCTGCCGCAGCACAATATTTTGAAAGCCCCGGACCCGGAAGGGAGAAAATGGCGCCATAAAGGGATGCCCAAAGGATCTCAACGTGCAGAGATGCGTCAGCACCAGGAAAATGCCGATAAACACGCCAAACACCCCAAAGGCTGCCCCCAGAACCAGCAAAATGATGCGAATCACGGCCGAGGAATCCATGGCCGCGTTGACCACCGCAGACGTGATAAAGGTCATTGCCGCAATCACTACGGTAGGCGCGCCAATCAAATGGGCGTTCACCGCTGCATCCCCGATGATGAAAACCCCTGCGATGCCTACCGCCGAGGCAATCTGGCTGGGCAGCCGCAGTAACGCCTCCTTTAGCAGCTCATAGAAAATCAGCATAATAAACATCTCTAACACCGGCGGCATAGGCACGGATTCAATGGCCTCTATCAGCACCGTCAGCAGCTGGTCCGGAATCATTTCCTGGTGATAGGTCACCAGCGCCACATAGGCCGCCGGCAGCACAATGGTGACCACATAGGCCACATAGCGCAAAATGCGGATGAAGTTGGCATAATAGGGCTTGGTATAGTAATCCTCCACTGCCTGAAAATTCTCCGCGAACACCATGGGCACGGTAAGGACAAAGGGCGTTCCGTCTACGATAATGGCCACTCTGCCTTTTAGCAGTTTCCCTGCCACGGCATCCGGCTTTTCGTTGTTGGCAACTGTTGAAAAGATAGTCCTTTTGTTGTCCTCCACCAACTGCTCGATATGGCCGGATTCTAAAATATATCTGGCGTCGATGGATTGCAGCCGGCCGCGAACCTCCGCCACCACCTTATCCTCCGCAACGCCCTTGATATAAGCGATGCAGACGTCTGTGCGGGTCTCGTCCCCAATCTGCATAATCTCCATTTTCAGATCCGGCGTGCGGATTTTCCGGCGTATCATGGCTACATTAAAGAGGAGGGTTTCCGTGAAGCCCTCCTTGGGGCCGCGGATGGACTTCTGGGTCGATGGCTCCGCAATGCCTCTGGATTGCCAGCCCCTGGTCTGCACAATGAGGCACTCCGTTGCCCCCTCTACAAATAGGGCGGTATCTCCGCTCAGGCACTTCTTCACCGCCTCGTCCATGTCGCGCTCCGGCTTGACATCCGCTGCGGACAGAAGCTTCTTCTGAATATCCTCCAGATTCTCAATGGCACCGTTTTTTTCCCGCAGGGCAAAGCCCAATAGCGGGCTCAGCACAAATTGCTGAATCTGCTCCTTGTTAACCAGGCCATCGGAAAATACGACGATGACCTTTTTTCCGTTGATGTCTGTCAGCTCCCGGCGGACAATATCAAAGCAGCCAGAAAAAATCTCATTCAGGCGCTCTAGATTTTCGTCGGATTTTCTGCTAATTTCCATTCGGCAAACCTCTCGTCAATTCATTACATTTTTATTGTGCCGATTTTGGCGGCGCCTATTCGGAAAAATTGTCCATTATATTTTTTTGCGGCCGGGGCACAATAACGCCATAAAATATATATTTTTTAAGGAGGTATACCGATGAAAGCACCTGTACAGGTCATTAAGTGCCAAATTGAAAGCTGCGTCCATAATTCTCCAGACCATTTTTGTCAAAAGCGCTGCATAAACGTATGCCCATGTAAGCCATGCGACTGCGATTCTGTAACCAATAAGGATCAAAGTATGTGCAGCGATTTTGAGGAGAAGAACAGGAGCCTGTTTTGAGCGGCACCCTAAACTGCACATCATATAAGTGTATACACAATGAGCAGGGCCAGTGCAGCGCCCAGGGCATCGTTGTAGAGGAATTTGTTTTGGAGGATGGCAACATCCCCTTCTGCAACACCTACATGACCCAGGGCGTTATGAACTGCCTGAGAAATTCGGCCTATGGGGGAACGTGCAGCCCCTCTTCTTACGGCCAGGATTTCCAAAGCAGCGCCCATAAGCAGGTGGAATGCAGCGTAACCAGCTGCGCCTACTGCCGGGACCTGCAATGCTGCGCCAGCCAGCTTCATATTGACAGGCCGGAATCTGACGCCAGCACCCTCTCTGCCTGCATGACATATCAGCGCAGAGATTCTTAACCAAACCGGGAGGCGAATAAAGAAAGATTCTCCTCCCCATTTGTTTTTTACGCCTTTTTTTGACGCAGCTTCTACAAAACCTCCCATAGCCTTGCGCACTAACCGACACCCTTTGCAACCTTCCTGCCCTATACTGATAGAGCACGGTTCTTCCATTTGCGGTGGGCCTCCCGCCCCATGGCGCCGTGGGCACGAAAGGCAGGTTTGCAGCTTATGAAATACAACCCGAGGGAACTGGATATACAAAAAATAAAGGCTGACTACGAAGGCATTATTAAGGAGCAAAAGGAGCGGATTCTTTCCCTTCGCGAGGAAAATAACCAGCTTAAGGCCGCCTTGCAGGAGTTTCAGGACAAAAACGACAGCATTGTAGCCGCCCTGGTGACGGCGCAGCAGGTCTCCGAGCAGATTACTGCCCACGCCAAGCGATCCTCCGCGGATATTCAGCGGGCTGCCGCAGAGCAGCTGGCCAAAAAGCAACAGGCCGTCGCCTTTTACGACGAGCAGCTTCATCAACTGCGCAATACCTGCTTCGGCATTCTCAGTCAAATCGACCGGGAGCTGGAGAAAGATGCGCCGCCAAAAAAAGACCTGCAAATGCTTGGCTAAAGCGTTGCAGGCCCTCATACGATGCTATGTTCGAAACATTCCTTTTATACCATTTATCAAGCAATTCCCCTCCGGCCCTCTGGCCGCGCGGGGAATTGTTCTGCCTGGGCAGGTTAATCCTCCTGATAGCGGTGCTTGCCCCGGTAAAACAGCGCTAATGTTCCCGGGCCGGAATGGGAGCCGATTACTGGCCCAATATAGTTAATCAAAATATCCGTTATGGTGGGGAAAGCCTCCCGCACCATGGCCTCCAGCTTTTTTGCATCCTCAATGCAATCTCCATGGCTGATGAAAACCGTCTGCCCATCGGGCTCTAAAATATCCTGCTTCATCTGCTCCAGCAGCCCGGCGACTGCCTTCTTTCTGCCCCGCACCTTAAAATGGGGGATGAGCCTGCCCTGGTCGTCTACATCTAAAATAGGCTTGATTTTCAGCATGGTACCGAAAAAGGCAGAAGCCTTTGAAACTCTGCCGCCCCGCCGCAAATGATTTAAATCGTCCACGGTAAACCAGTGGAGGATGTTCCTCTTGTTTTCCTCCAACCAGGCCGCAACCTCCTCGGCGGTCTTGCCCGCCCGCTTCAGTTTCACTGCATAGTCTACCAACAAACCCTGTCCCATAGAAGCGCAGAGGGAATCGATAAAATATATTTGATTGGGGTATTTGCCGCTTTGGTTCAGCCTGTCCGCAACGTCCTTGCCGTTGGCGTAGCTTCCGCTGAGGGCAGAGGAAAACTCGATATGGACAACATCCTTTCCCTGCTCCAGCAGGCTTGTAAAATGCTCCTCGTAAATCTCCCGGTTAATCATAGAGGTGGAAGGCATGGCCCCCTCGCGCACCTGGTTATAAAAGTCCTGAAAGGATACGGACTTGCCAAAGTCATCCTGATATTCCCGGTCGTTCATCAGGAATATGTAGGGAATAAAGCTTAGCTGATTTTCCTTGACGTAGCTTTCCGGCAGATCTGTCGTGGACGTTGTGGAAATGATATAGTCGCTCATGGGCGCACCCCCTCTTCTTTTCTTATTTTCATTTTATAATTATTCCCATCCAAAAGCAAGCCCAAAACGGCTTTGCTGCCGCGTTTTCTGCCCTCTGACGCCCCTCTTTTTGCCAAATTCCCCAGCAAATCCTCCCGCATCTTGCAGGATGACATATGCAGTATCCAATCCGCAAACATGCTTTTTCTGCGAAAACAAGGCTTATTCTCTGCCTTTCTTTTTTCATCCCGCTTTCAATTGCAATATTTTATTTTCAATTTTTCATTTTTGCTATTGTATTCGTCAAAGAAATGTATTAATATAGTCTGTGGAATGTTTATATGAAATGGTTTGGAGGGAAACACCGATGGAATTGTCCAAGAAGGCGACGGGAATTTCTCCGTCATTAACGCTCAAAATCGACGCCAGCTTTAAAGAGATGAAGCAGAAGGGCCTGGATGTGGTCGGCTTCGGCGCTGGCGAGCCTGATTTTGACACACCCGATTATATTAAAGAAGCAGCCATTGAAGCCATTCAAAAGGGCTTTACTAAATATACTGTAGCTTCCGGTATGCCTCAGCTGAAACAGGCTGTATGCGACCGGTATTTCCGCAAATACGGGCTGAAATACGAGCCCAGCCAGGTGGTTATCTCTAACGGAGGCAAGCATTCTCTTTATAATGTGATGCAGGCGCTCCTAAACCCGGGAGACGAGGTTATTATTTTGAAGCCCTATTGGCTCACCTATCCTGAGCTGGTAAAAATGGCGGATGGCGTTCCCGTATTTGTCGATAGCTCCGAGGCCCAGGATTTTCAGGCCGATGTTGCAGATATTGAGCAGGCCGTGACCCCTAGGACTAAGGCGATTATCATCAACAGCCCGTCTAACCCCTGCGGCTGCATCTATTCTCATGAGGAGAAGGAAAAAATCGCAGCCCTGGCTAAAAAATACGATTTTATGATTATCTCTGACGAGATTTACGATGAGCTGACCTATGTGGAGAGCGCCAGCGGGGCCTCTATCGCCTGCATTAGCGAGGACGCTAAGGCCAGAACCATTGTGGTAAACGGCCTGAGCAAGGCCTACGCCATGACCGGCTGGCGCATTGGCTACACCATCGCCCCGGTTGAGATAGCCAAGGTTATGGGCAGCTATCAGAGCCAGGCCACCTCAAACCCCTGCTCCATTGCGCAATATGCGGGTGTCTGCGCGTTGGCTGCGGAGGGCGACGCTGTCGTGAAGGATATGGTGAAGGTCTTTAAAGAGAGAAGCATCCTGATGCACCAGCTCATCAACGAAGTTCCCGGCATTAGTTGCCGTCTGCCAGAGGGCGCCTTCTACTGCTTTGTCAATATTGACGGCATTTTGGGCAAGCAATGCGGCGGCGAAGTCATCACCGGCTCCTTAAAGTTTGCGGAGCTGCTGCTGGAGAAAAAGCTGACTGCCGTGGTTCCCGGCATTGCCTTTGGCAGCGACAATCATATCCGCCTGTCCTACGCTATTTCTGAAGCGAATATGCGGGAGGGCATCAAGAGAATCCGGGAGTTTGTGGAAGAATTGGATTGAAAGAGGTGTTAACTTGAATCAGCAAAATCAGCAAAATCAGCAATATCAGCGCACCAATCTTCTGCAGGAAAACGACTACGACTATCAGCTGCAGGATGTGAAGGAGCCTGTCCTGTATCGGGACATGTTTTCCTACGACGAGGTGCCGAAAATTCGCTTTAATCACAGGGAAGTGCCCATGCACTTTCCTGATGAAATCTGGATTACCGATACTACTTTTCGGGATGGCCAGCAGGCCCGCGCCCCTTTCACTGTAAAGCAGATTGTGGACCTTTATAAAATCATGCATAAGATGGGCGGCCCCAAGGGGATTATCCGCCAGAGCGAATTTTTTGTGTATACAGATAAGGACCGGCAGGCTCTGGAGGAGTGCCGCGCTCTGGGCTACGAGTTCCCCCAGATTACTACGTGGATACGCGCCAGCAAGCAGGATTTTGAGTTGGTCAAAAGCATCGGTATCGAAGAGACTGGCATTCTCGTCAGCTGCTCTGACTATCATATTTTCAACAAAATGGGTCTCACCAGAAAGCAGGCGTTGGATAAATATCTGGGCGTGGTCAAGGATGCTCTTTCCCTGGGCATCAAGCCCCGCTGCCATTTTGAGGATATTACCCGGGCCGATTTCTATGGCTTTGTGGTGCCCTTTGCCAACGAGCTTATGGCGCTGATGCAGGAATCGGGCATTCCCATCAAAATCCGCATGTGCGATACCATGGGGTTTGGCGTTTCCATCCCCGGCGCCTCCCTGCCGCGCAGCGTGCCGGGCATCGTCTATGGCCTGCGTTTCTATTCCGGCGTTCCCTCCGAGCTGCTGGAGTGGCACGGCCACAACGATTTCTATCAGGTGGTTGCTAACGCCACCACCGCATGGCTCTATGGTGCTTCCAGTGTCAATTGCTCTCTTTTGGGCATTGGCGAGCGCACCGGCAACTGCCCGCTAGAGGCTATGGCCATTGAATACGCTCAACTGAAGGGCACTGCCGACGGCATGGACTTCCGCGCCATTACGGAAATGGCGGAGTACTTTGAAAACGAGGTGGATTATTCCATCAATGAACGGACGCCCTTTGTCGGCAGAAACTTTAACTCTACCCGGGCGGGCATCCATGCAGACGGCCTCCTGAAGGATGAGGAAATCTACAATATTTTCAACACGGAAAAGCTGCTGAACCGTCCCGTTGGCGTGTTAATCGGGGAGCATTCCGGCGCGGCCGGCATTGCCCACTGGCTCAACACCCACTTTATGCTGAAGGGCGACATTGCTGCCGACAAGCGCTCTGATTTGGTGGCCCGCATTAAAGCAGCGGTAGACCAGCAATACGCCGAGGGCCGCAACACCTCCTTCTCCGATTTGGAGATGGAAAACATCATCAAGGAGATCGATGCCGACCAGTATCTCGCGTTGCTCCACCACAGAAAAGAGGTCAGAAGCGTCCGCTAGCAGGCGCGTTTCAGCCCCTCTCCTTTCGGGAGGGGCTTTTTTGTGTGCTGCTTCTGCTTCCTTTGACATAAAAAAACAATCCCTTCATTTTTTGAAACTTTTCGCCTTTACATTTCATTTTAAAGCCTGTAAGATAGAATTATCATATCGGTCATTTTTTATCGTAAAATATCACATGGAGGTATTCCTATGAGCGAACTTCTGACAGGCGCATGCGTCATCGGTCAGTCCGGTGGCCCTACATCCGTTATCAACGCCAGCGCTTATGGCGTCATCCGTACGGCGTTAGACTCCCCCAGCATAACCCGTGTTTTGGGGGCGGCCAATGGCATTCGCGGCATTTTGGACGATGTCCTCTACGATATGGGCGAAGAGGATCGAGATCAGCTGGATTTAATGCTCCAGACGCCTTCCTCTGCGCTGGGCAGCTGCCGCTATAAGCTGAAGCCGCCCGAGGAAGATCCGTCCGATTATCAGCGCATTTTAGAAATTTTCCAAAAATATAATGTGCGTTACTTTTTCTATAATGGCGGCAATGATTCCATGGATACCTGCAACAAAATATCCAAATATCTGGCTGCCCACGACTATGAATGCCGGGTCATCGGCGTGCCGAAAACCATTGACAACGACCTTTGGGGCACAGACCACTGCCCTGGCTATGCCTCTGCCGCAAAATACATCGCCACCAGCTGCATGGAGCTTTATCACGACGCCCGCGTCTACGATACCGGCATGATTTGCGTTCTGGAAATCATGGGTCGGCATGCCGGCTGGCTGGCTGCGGCGGCCTCCATAGCTTCCTATTTTGGCCAGGGGCCAGACCTTATCTACGTACCCGAGCGAGTGTTCGACATGGACCGCTTCATCGCCGACGTCAAAGCTGTTTACGAAAGGCAGGGCAAGTGCATCGCCGCTGTCTCCGAGGGAATCCGCGATAAGGACGGCAAGCTCATCGCCGAATATGGCTCCCACTTCGTCCCCACAGACGCCTTCGGCCACAAGCAGCTTGGAGGTCTGGCCTCCAACCTGGCCCAGCTGGTCAATATCCACACCGGCGCCAAGGTTCGCGGCATTGAGTTTTCTCTGTTGCAGCGCTGCGCCTCTCACTGCGCCTCTGAAACAGACGTCCAGGAGGCCTTCATGTCTGGCAAGGTGGCGGTGGAATGCGCCGTCTCCGGCATTACGGATAAGATGATTGCCTTTACCCGCAGCGCCTTCCCCGACGGTTCCTACCGCTGCGGCGTCAAGCTGCTGGATTTAGCCGACGTAGCCAACCGGGAGAAAAAGCTGCCTGATGAATGGATTAACGAGGCCGGCAATGGCATTACGGAGGATTTTATGGAGTATATCCTGCCGCTCATTCAGGGCGAGCCTGTCCTAAAAACCGTCAACGGCCTGCCCCAATTCTGCTCGCTGAAAAAGATCCGCGCCCGCTAAGGGCCGCGGCTAGCCCGCCCCACAAGGGTGGGCTTTTTCTTTTCATAAAGTAACAGCCCTCTTCCTTTGATACTTGTTCCCCTTCCTTCTCTTTGTCATACTGAATTTATCAACCAACCATTTCCCTATGAGAAGGAGGAAACATTGCATGGCAACCTTTAAGCAACTTGTGTTAACTGGCAAGGGCGGCCCCTGGGTTTTAGAGGAACGCCCCATTCCCAAGGCGGGCGTGGGTCAGATTTTAGTGAAAATGACCGCCTGCTCCATCTGCAACCAGACGGATTTAAACACCATCCGCGGGCTACACCCACCTCATGACCATCAGATTGAGGGGATGCTTCCCCACCATCTGCGCCAGATGTTCACCCCGGACGACCCCTATCTGCCCCTGTATCCATCCCAGCGCTATGAGTTGGACGTCTTCCCCACCACCATGGGCCACGAGGGCACCGGTGTCGTCGTCGAAGTTGGTCCCCAGCCGGAAATCGTCTCCCCTCTGGGCGCATCCACGAAGGCCTCTACTAAAATCGGCATTATGGATACCAGCAGCAACATCAAGGTTGGCGACCGCGTCTCCATGCTGGGCACCATCGGCGGCTTTGGGGAGTATGTGGTTGCCCCCATTGAGGAGGCCATTCGTATCGACGACTGCGTTGACGAGGAAGAGGCCTCTCTTCTGGAGCCCACTATGCTGACCAATGCCGTCGCCTATGAAAATGTTCGCATGAACGACATCGTCCTCATTCTGGGCCAGGGCGCTCTCGGTCTGCTTTCCACCCAGATGGCGCGGGCCTATGGCGCCAGAATGGTGATTACCACCGACGTCCAGCCCTTTAAGCGGGAGCTCTCCAAAAAAATGGGAGCGGACTACGTTCTCGACCCAAACGCTGTCAACTTGGCAGACGAGGTGCTCCGCTTAACGAAAAACGAGGGGGTTGACGCTGTCATCGAATGCGCTGGCGAGCCCGAATCTATCCGCCTCCTCCCCTATATTGGCAAGCAGGGCGCCAGAATTGGCCAAATCGGCGCTTGCTGCAAGCCCGTCACCGTAGACTGGAGCTACATCCATTTCCGCGGCTATCGGGTCTCCAGCTCTCACCAGGCCATGCTGAATATCGGCGGCATTCAGGAGGCAAAGAAAAAAGCGGCCCTGATGATGGCCTCTGGAAAAATCAACTATGCGCCGTTGATTACCCATCGCCTGCCTCTCACCGTGGAAGCCGCTAACGATATCTTCCGCAAAATCGCAAAGGGCGACGAAGTCATCAAAGCAATCTTTAAAATGTAGCCCTTTCCTCCAACCCCTTTCCCTATTGCTGGGAGGGGGGATTTTTAAATTCGTCGATTTTCTTATCTAAAAAGGATTTTTGCATTTGCCGCAGCATTTTCTCGCCGAGAACTTGGCCAATCGGCTGGTGAAACAGCAGCTGCCGCAAAATCTCCTCCTTGCTGCTCTTAAAATCGCTCCTGATCCAAAGGGCCAGGGTTTTGCTGTAAAGAGAAATCAGCTGGGGCGAAAGAGGCTTCTTGGCGTAGTCCTGATGATATTGCTGCAGGGCCTCTTCAAAAATCTCCGTGCCCTCCTCCTCCGCAAAAATGCGGCGGTAAAAGCAGGCCCGCGCCGCAACGTTGTCCAACAGCTTCAGCGTCTCGTCCTGCCAGGAGTTGCCGTCGCTTTGCACTTTCATGTCCTCAATGCAAATGCAGGCGGCCAAATCTCGTTTATCTAAAAAATTGCGGTAAAAGGTCGGGCGCGCCACCTGGGCCTGGGCAATAATATCGCTGACGGAAATAGCGTGATAGGGGCGTTTGCTCAGTAATGCCAAAAATGTATCAACGATTTTTTTATACGCCTTGCGCTGCCTCGCCATAACTTTCCGCCTCTATTCATCTTTGTCTATGATATTATAAACAATTATAACATTTTTTCGTGAAAAAGCAACGGTTCTCCATGAAAAAGAGAGGGTGAGCAGCCCTCTCTCCCCTCTGCCTACAGAATATCTCCCCGGATGGATATGGTCTCCACTCGCAGAGGGATTTCCTTGCCGCTCTGTGCAATCGCCCGCTTGACGGCGTGCTCCAGCCCGCCGCAGCACGGCACCTCCATCCGCGCCACTGTGATGCTGGCAATCCTGTTCTGCCGCAAAATCTCGGTCAGCTTCTCCCCGTAGTCTACGTGGTCCAACTTAGGGCATCCAATGAGGGTAATTTTCCCATCCATAAACCGATTATGAAAATCGCCGTAGGCATAAGCGGCGCAATCCGCTGCAATCAGCAGATGTGCCCCGTCAAAATAGGGTGCATAAAGCGGCGCCAGCTGAATCTGAACGGGCCATTGCCCTAGGCGGGTTGCCGCCGGTGTTCCCATGTCGCAGGGCTTAGCGAGCGTCATGGTCCGCGCCTGGGCGCCTGGGCAGCAGCCGCCGCTTCCTTCCAAATGCCTGGCCACAGCTTCTGCATCGTAGGCAGCAGCCTCCCGCTCCTCAAAGGAAATAGCGCCAGTGGGGCAGGCGGGCAGGCAATCCCCCAAACCGTCGCAGTAGTCCTCCCGAATCAGCCGCGCTTTGCCATCCACCATGGCAATGGCCCCTTCGTGGCAGGCGGAAGCGCAAAGCCCGCATCCGTTGCATTTTTTCTCGTCTATTTTGATAATTCGTCTCAGCATAGCTCTTCTCTCCTCTTGTATTTTCTAGACGGATTATACTATACTAAGCTTGTAAAATACGTTGTTTTTACAACATTTTTGAGGTGTGCTTTGAAAAAACTTTCTTTTCTCTCTTCCACGGCTCTTTTCCGCGGTATGACAGACCAGGAAATTTCCGCAGCGCTTCAGCTGCTTTCCTGCCGAGAGCAGGCCTACGAAAAGGGTTCGTTTCTCTTTACTGCGGAGGTTTCTCCCCCTTCCCTTTCCCTGGTGTTAGAGGGCAACGTCAGCATCGTCCGCGAGGATTATTGGGGCAATCGCTCTGTCATTGGCCTTGCCTCCGCGGGAGACATCTTTTGCGAATCCTTTGCCCTTGCCGGGTTTTCATCCATGCCTGTCAGCGTAGTGGCCAATTCTCCCTGCCGCATTCTTTTCCTCAGCCTTCCCTCCAAGGGAGGCTCCCTTCCCGTCGCCTTCTATCGCAATCTGCTGGAAATCACCTCCTGCAAGAATATCGCTTTGACGCAGAAAATCCAGCATATGTCTCAAAAAACCACAAGAGAGAAGCTGCTCTCCTATCTCTCCTCCCAAGCCCAGGCCGCAGGCTCCTCTGACTTTTCCATTCCCTTCGATCGCCAAGGCCTGGCAGACTATCTCTCCGTAGACCGCAGCGCCCTCTCAGCCCAGCTGAGTAGCCTTCGCCGGGAGGGCCTTTTGGATTTCCATAAAAATCATTTTCGCCTGCTTTCCTGAATCGGGCCGCACAAAAAAGAGGGCATCTCTCTATCATGCCCCCTACCCGTCCTTGGGATGCAGTTCATCCAGCCTTGTCTCTAAAATATCTGTTATGGCAATGGTCACATTCAGTAGAAATCGCAGCTCTGCCTCAGGCATCTGATTCAGCAGCTTGACGATTTGACCGGTCAGCTCCGGCCTGACGTGCGTCAGACTGTCGCAACAGACCGTATCCAGAGATACGTCCAGTGTGTTGACAATTTTAATCAAGGTCGGCAGGCTTACCTTCGTGGAACCAGTTTCTATGTTGGAAATATGGGATAGACTCATGTCCGTAATTTCCACCAGCTTTTCCTGGGTTAGCTTTGCGTCCTTCCTTGCCAGGCGTACTCGCTTTCCAATGGCCTTGTAATCTACGGTGTTCATTTCCTTTGCCCCTGTAAATTTTTCATTACTATTGTATCTTGTCCCCCAAGCCTTTATAATATTCTGTAGGAGTAATATACTTTTACAACATATTATTTCCAAGAAGTTTTTTACTTATGTACAATCGTTTTTTAAATTTTGTCGAAATCTGCTTTGTTATGTCAGGGGGCATCCCATATGGAAAAACCGACTTTGAATCATAAAATCAGAGTTTTCCTATTCGAGCTTGGTTTTTTGTCTAGCTATAAGGGATATAACTATTTGTTAGATAGCCTTCTGCTTTGCGCCGAAGACCCCTCCTATGCATCCCATGTATCCGGCAGGCTTTTGCTGGCTCTATGCGCCAAATACGGTAAATCTGCCACTACCATCAAGCAGGCTATCCTTCGGCTCTTTTCCAGCAGAACTGCCCTGCAGTCCAGTCTTTTGAAAACGATTTGCAGCAGCTGCGATTCCGATTCCTCTGGCGGCGTTAGCCTGAGCCAGTTTCTCCGCGCTTCCTGCCTTTATCTGCAAATTATCCCCAGTTGATTTCTTCTATTATGTCCTGCTTTCGCTCGTCAATATTGGCCTTTCTTTCTGTGAATATTTTACCATATTTTCCATCAGTCTTGTTTCCTCTTCGCCGCTTTTTCAAAATCTTTTTCGCCATATTTCTCTCCTGCTATCCATTAGGCTATTTTTGCATATCATTTTACGCCCCAGCGCCTAAGCACGTTCCAAGCATGCTTTTATTGGCGGGTTTTCCGCAAACCTGCTTCGTACAAAAAACACAAGCCAGCCCCTTGACGTCAAGGTGGGCGCATTACCATAGACGGCGTGGATATCGCAAAAATGGCGCGGAGCCACCTCCGCTCTCTGATGGGCATGGTTCTGCAGGATACCTGGCTATTTGGCGGCACCATCCGCGAAAACATTGCTTACAGCAAGGAAAACGCCACAGATAGCGAAATAAAATCTATCAGGCCGCCAAGGCCGCTCGCGCGAACCACTTTATCCGCACCATGCCGGAAGGCTACGAGACCGTCTTAAGCGACGAAATCGCCAGCCTCTCTCAGGGGCAGCGCCAGCTTCTTACCATTGCCCGCGCAATCCTGGCGGGCCCGCCATTCTGATTCTGGATGAAGCCACCTCCAGCGTAGATATCCGCACGGAGCTGGAAATCCAGAAGGCTATGGATGCGCTGATGAAGGGGCGGACTAGCTTCATCAGCGCCCACCGTCTCTCCACCATCCGAGATGCAGACCATATCCTGGTGATGAAGGAGGGCACGATTATTGAGCAGGGTAGCCATGACGAGCTGATGGCGCTGGGCCAGTTTTATGCCGAGCTTTACAACAGCCAGTTTGCTGCCAAGGCCAGCTAGCTCTC
>DBGCIZ010000282.1:0-2675 GCA_048355355.1 Christensenellaceae bacterium
TAACATCAAGTCAGCAAAAAAGCGCGTTAAGGTTATCGATAAGAAGACCATGCGCAACAAAATGATTAAATCTGCTCTCAAAACGCAGCTGAAAAAGTTCAACGCTGCCGAGGTAGATGAGGCGCAGGCCGTCTTTGTGGATACTGTTAGCGCGGTAGATAGCGCCGCTGCTAAGGGAATTATCCATAAAAACAAGGCGAACCGCGTTAAGGCTCAGCTGGCAAAAAGGCTTTCTGCCAAGGCGTAAGGCCAAAAAAATATGCCCCAATGCTTACCCCGGCAGAGGAACATATCCATCAGACAAAAGAGCGCACCCTGCTCACCCTAGGGTGTGTTTTTTTATTTTAAAAAAATTTGAAAAAAGGTGTTTTAAAATTTCTTATGGGGTTATATGATATATGAAGGTCAAAGAAAGACAAAGGCAGATGAAAGTGAGGTGATATCATGGCAGTCTTGAGCGACAATATAGAGAAGTTCATCAAAAGCATGATGGACGATTACCATGGCATGATAGAGCTTCAGCGGAACGAGCTGGCAGATTATTTCAGCTGTGCGCCTTCCCAAATTAACTACGTTCTTGCCACCCGCTTTTCTCCCGAAAAGGGCTACATTATCGAAAGCCGGCGTGGCGGCGGCGGGTATATCCGGGTAGTGCGGCTGAAGCTGGACGACCGGCACGACCGGCTTCTCGCCCTGATTCGCGAGAAGCTTGGCAAGGGCAGCATCTCCCAGCGGGATGCAGAGACGCTGATTTCAGGTCTGCTAGATACTGAAATCATCGATAAAACCCAGGCCCGGCTGCTTCGAGCGGCTGTTTCCGAAAAGGCCCTACAGGTGCCCGTTACCAAGGACCGGCTGCGGGCCAGTATTTTGAAGGAAATGCTTTTAGCCTTATTGGCAGAGGAGGATGATTGATATGATGTGTCAAAGATGCGGAAAAAACCAGGCGACTGTCCATTCGGTTCAGTCCGTCAACGGTGTCAAAAGTGAGAGCTACCTTTGCAGCGATTGCGCCAGAGAGCTTGGCATTATGGGCGGCATGGGCAGCATGATGGAGGGGATGTCCTTTGGGAACGACCTGCTGAAAAGTTTCTTCGGCTTTGGCGGCAGCCAGCCCTCCCTGGGAAGGGCCTGCTCCCGGTGTGGCACCAGTTTGTTGGACTTTGAAAAAACCGGCCTGATGGGTTGCCCCGATTGCTATAGCGAATTTCACGACGATGTCATCCCCGTATTAAAGCGGGTGCAGGGCAATGTGCAGCATGTTGGCGATATTCCAGAGGAGGCCAAGGATGAAAAGGCCGTAGAGCTAGAGGCCTTGAAAAAGGAGATGGACGCTGCCATCAAGGCAGAGGAATTTGAAAAAGCCGCGGAACTGCGGGATAAAATCAACCAGCTGAAGGAGGAGGGCGATCATGGCCACATGGCTGAAGGAGAATAACCGGGAAAGCGACGTCGTCGTATCCACACGGGTCAGGCTGGCGCGGAACATGGCGGATACGCCCTTCCCCGCCAAGCTTCGGGGAACCAAGGAGGCTGGGCGTGTCAAAGAGGCTGCCCAAGCGGCATTCCTTTCTGAAAGCTCTGGCTTTCGCCTGATTGAAATGGACCAGCTCTCCCCCATTGCGCGCTCCCGCCTGGCGGAGCAACACATCATCAGCAGCGAGCTGGCCGAGCTCCCCGGCGGGGCATGCATCGTCTCTCAGGACGAAAGCGTCTCCATTATGATGATGGAGGAGGATCACTTTCGCCTGCAATGTATGGTGAGCGGTCTGGATATCGACGGAGCATACAGCGGCGCCAAGGCGGCGGAAAAGATGCTCTCTCAAAAATGCCGGTTTGCCTTTAGCAGGGAATTTGGCTATTTGACCAGTTGCCCTACCAATGTGGGCACTGGCATGCGGGCCAGCATCATGCTCCACCTCCCTGCCCTGACCATGACGGGACGCATCAACGGTGTGCTGTCCTCTATTGGCAAGTTTGGCGCAACGGCCCGTGGCGCCTATGGCGAAGGCTCTAAGGCCTATGGCGACCTTTACCAGGTATCCAACCAGATTACCCTAGGCGTATCGGAAGAGGATATTAAGGACACCCTTGCCGTTATCGTCAGGCAGATTATGGAGCAGGAGCGCTCTTTGCGGAAGTCCCTTCTGGCGGACAGCTCAAAGGCCACGGAGGATAAGGTTCTCCGGGCGTGGGGCATTTTGCAATACAACAGCAGAATTGACTCCAGAGAGGCGCTGGAGCTGCTCTCTCTGGCTGGGCTGGGCGTCAACGGCGGCATCATCTCTGGATGCAGCCAAAACACCATCTATCAGCTGATGATGGACGTCATGCCCGCCATGCTGACCAACGAAAACTCCCAGGAGGACCGGGACGTCCTCCGCTCCCGACTCATTCGGGAAAGATTGAGAGGTGAATAAAGATGAACAACTACTTTGCAAGATTTACAGAGGGCGCCAAAAAGGCTCTCGTTTTAGCGGCAGATGCCGCCAAGGAGCTGGGCCACAACTATGTTGGCACGGAGCACCTCCTCATCGGCATCGCCCAGGAGGATGGCAAAGCCAGCGAGATGCTGGCAGCCCAGGATATTACTGCGGAAAAGGTCATGGATTTTGTTTTGCAGGCTGTGGGCAAGGGCGACTATGTCATCAACAGCAACTTTGGCTATACCCCCA
>DBGCIZ010000283.1:0-8262 GCA_048355355.1 Christensenellaceae bacterium
GAGCATGGTGCGGCTTAGAGGTAAGTCCGCCCGGCCTTTGGCCGAGAGGGGCAGTAGTGGGGGGACGGATGATCCTAGGAGCAAACCCTCCAGGCGGCGAGTGTGGGGGCAAAGACCAGGTCAGCTGCTGCGCCGGATTTGATTTCTATCTGATATTTCGTTAATATAATGTAGGTTTTTTAAAAATTCCCTTTACGGAAAGAAGGAAAACTCCGCTGGTTCGTTGAAATAGTATAGCATAATCGCAGGGGAAGCGCGAGCAGAGGAAGTTTTGGCCGGCGAAATGGCCGGAGCGCTTTGGCATCCCCTGCATGACAAGGAAGGGAGGCATATATATGCGTCTTAGTGTAACAGGAAAGGGAATGGAAGTCTCCGACTATTTGACCGACCTGGTGGAGAAAAAGGCAAAAAAGCTGGACAGGTATTTTAAACCGGAAACGGAGGTTCGCGTCACCCTCTCAATTGAAAAGAGCAGGCATATTGCTGAGGTGACGGTCTATTTTGACGGCGTGCTCCTCCGCACGGAGGAGGTCAGCGGCGATATGTATAACTCTATCGACGCGTCTCTCAAAAAGCTGGAACGGCAGATTCGCCGGCACAGGACTAAGCTGGAAAAGCGTCTCCACGAGGGAGCCTATGGCTTTGCCGAACCCGTGTTTGAAGGGGGCTATGAATATGAGGAGGGAGAGGATGCAAAGGTCGTCCGCAGAAAGACCTTCCCCGTCAAGCCCATGCACTTGGAAGAGGCCATGATGCAGATGGAGCTGCTGGGGCACAGCTTTTTCGTATTTATGGATGCGGATTCCGGCGAGGTGAACGTCTTGTATAAGAGAAACGACGGCGATTTAGGCCTGCTGACGCCGGACTATGAATAACCATTGCAACGCAGCAGCCGCCAGATGGCGGCTGCTTTTTTGTTACACAAAAGCGGAATCTGGGCGTTTTTAACCACTTTGGGCCAAGTGTGCAGGATTTCGAAAACCCTATTGCAGGAATAAGGTATACAGATGTATACTGTAAACAATCATAAAAAACAAATGCATAACGCTTTGTTAATTTCAGTGTAATTGAGGAGGATTTTCATTATGGAAGGTATGATGAAACAGGCATGGCTTGTTGCTCCCGGCGGCCCTTGGGAAATCCGCGAGGTTCCGATTCCGAAGCCCGGCCCGGGCCAGATGTTGGTAAAAATTCATGCAGGCTCTATCTGCAAGCAGACAGACTCTAACACAGTCCGCGCCCTGCATCCGCCCCATGACCATCAGTGTTGGGGCCAGCTTCCCCATCATCTGAGAATGTGGGACGGCAGAGAAGATCCGCTGAAGGACGTATATCCGAAGAAATATCTTCAGTATGACAAGGAGCCGTATCCCTCCCGTATGGGCCATGAGATGGCTGGTGAGGTAGTAGAAGTTGTTCCTATTCATAATACGGGCGAAGATATCTACGGCAATAATGAGAATAATTTATATGCCGACCCGAATATCTTTAAAGTTGGCGACAGAGTAACGGGCAGCCCGATTTTTGGTGGCTTTGCTGAGTACGTGGTGGTGGATTATGATGCCGCACATAAAATTCCAGATGGAGTAACCTATGAGCAGGCTACATTGGCTGAGCCAGTGGCATGCGTTTCTCCCCATGTGTTGAGCACCGTGCAGTTCCGCGATATCGTTGTGGTTCTCGGCGTAGGTGCGCTGGGCTTTGCCTCCATGTGCATGGCGAAGGCGATGGGCGCTTCTAAGGTTGTGGTTGTAGATAAAGAGCAGAACAAGCTGGATTTCGCGCTGGCTCATGGCGCAGACATTGGAGTAAATGCTTCTAAGGTTGAGAATGTGGCTGATGCTATTTGGGAAGCGACGGATGGCTTAGGTGCTGACTCTATTTTGGAAGTCACGGGTGAGCCGGAAGCGATTCAGCTTATCCCCTATATTGGTAAAATGTGTGCAAGAGTTGCCTGCATTGGTGCTTGCTGTGTGCCGGTTCTGTTTGACTGGTCCTACTTCCACTTCCGTGCGATGTCTCTCAACAAGTTCCAGGTAGGCGGTTGGTTCGGTAGCCATGGTCCGGCTTTAACGGCAAATTGCCACAAGGGTTTCGAATTGGCGCTGGATTTGATTCAAAACGACATCGTTCCCATGGGCGAATTCATCGACGAGCGCTATGTCCTGAATCTGGAGAATCTGGAGAAGGCCTTTGACTACGCGATGAATGACAATACCAAGCGGAAGATGATGTTTATCTTCGAATAAGAAAAGGCTTATCAGGCAGGCAGGGAATGTTCCCTGCCTGCTTTTTTTAGAAAGTATTGACAGAAAAAATAAAACATAATATACTATAAACATATAAAAATAATAATATCTTGCAATCATTTATCACTAAATTTACTCATATTACGTCGTTTTGAAGTATGCTCTGTTTAATTTTTAGGAGGTAAAAATGGAAAGCCTGAAAAAATTAATGCAAATCGTATTTCCTATAGCAGTTTTGGTGTTGGGGTATGCGGAAACTATGATGAAAGCCTTTGCCGCAGAAAATGGAGCGTTTGTTGCTTTACTAATTGTAAGGATAGGAATAGGGGTGGTGCTTGGAATCTTGTTATGCTTCTGTATCTCGGCAAAAAAGCAGTCGCCAGGTTGGCCGGCAATTTCTATGCTTCTGTTTCTTGTCCTGTTGATTTGCTATGTTGCTCCAACGGGACTGCATAGATATTTGCCGTCCTTGCCATTATTGGTAGTTGGTACAATGGTGGAAGGTTATCTTGTGTTAAAAGCGTGGAAAAGAAAGGAGAAAAGTTAATGAAAAACTTACTGTTTTACTGATTATAGTTATTTTTATCGTCTCAATGAATTTTACCACCACGTTGGCAGCAAGTGAAGTTTTGCACGAAAATGGGTTGATTCACAAAGTGGAATACGCGGAAATATCTGATGTAGACAAAATTGATAGTATGGTAGAGCATCGTGTCAATACAAGCACAATTCAAACGACGGATTGTACTGCCATGATAACGTTTGACGACGGGTGTTCTTTGCCAGTAAAGGCGACGCAAGTTACGCAGATGCTATCAGAGAGCCAATTCCAAAGTGGAGATATGGAAAGAGAATATGTTTCCACAATAGTTGTAGATCTGGCGGATATCACAGAATCATTCATTCAGACTAGAGGAAGCCATACGCATGAGGAATGGAAGGGTGTAGCGCATAATATGGTAAAAGCATATGCAAAAAACTATTATACAAAAGGTACTATTGCGGATGGTGGCTCAGAAACTGTGGAGTATGTGGTATATAATTATGCTTCTTCCAGGTTCACAAATTCTGATGGACAGTCCGTGTTGTCAAATCGTAAAATTAGTGTCCAATATGGCGGGAAAAAATTACTACAGGATGGCGGCAAGCATGTTAACTACACAGCCAGTTGGAATGTAACAAGTAACACAGAAACAAAAAAACGAATTCCGATTCAAGAGAAATACGAAGAGCTGTATCACACTTTTAAAAATACCGTGTCTTGCACAGTTACAAGAGCAGGGGTGCCAATGAATCTATCTGTAACATGTCTGGATGCGAACGGCGCCGCGTAAAAGAACAAAAAGGGAGTATGCATGACAGGGCATACTCCCTTTTTTGTGTATACTCATTGAATTGCCTGACATACCTTTAAAAATTTTTTAAAGCACTTCGTTTTTTTCTAACAATATAGTATAATTAAAATGAATATGAAAGGATGATCAAGAAACGATGAACAAAAAGGCGTTTTCATCAGATGGTTATATCATCAATCAGGATTATACGGCAGAGCTGCCCTACGGGGCCTATGCCTCCAGCTATAACGGCTGCGGATGGATTGCCATGTTTAATCTGCTTAAGGCGCTGGGCATGGAGCCGGACTATGGCCAGGTATACCGGGAGATGTGCGCCATTTTGCCCTATGAGGGAAGGATGGGCACGCCTGTGGAAACCATGGAGCAATACCTGCGGGAAAAGGGCATCCCCTACGACTATGCGGAGGGGAAGGAGCGGGTCGGCGAAATCGCCGGGGCCTATGCCGCCGGGATCTTCCGCTATGCGGAGCAGGGAGACCCTCACTATGTGGCCTTCCGCAACGAGGGCGGCGGCCGCTTTCGCTTTTTTAACGCGGACACCTCGAAGGAAATGCACATCTGCTCCATGGAGCGCTTTTTCCGGGAGCATGTGGTGCGCCGGGGCCTGCGGGCTCTGCTGACAAAGGAATTGGGAGGAAAGAAGGCATGAACGACCCGTTTGACTTTTCTGCGGAAAACCAGGGCTTTAAGCTGCGCCTGCTGCGGAAGCTGCAAAGGCTTCAGTATGGCGGGGAGGAGCAGTAAGCCCAAAAGCCTGAGCAAAAGCCGCCTCTGCATTGACATAAAAGGGGCGGCTTTGCTATAATAAACCCGTCAACCGACAGGTCTCGGCGCCCTTGCGCCGGAAAAGGGAAGTTGGGACGAGCCCACGCGGTACCGCCGCTGTATTGGCAGAGCCTCTTTCAATATGCCACTGTGGTCACACATGGGAAGGCGAAAGGGGCGGAGAAGCCAGAGCCAGAAGACCTGCCTGCCGGTTTCCGCGGCATGAGCGGAGGGGGACGCGGCTCTGACGGTATTTCGGAGCAGTTGCGTCAAATACTTGTCATGGAGGGGACAAGCGCTTTTTGCCGTTGCAAAACGGCTTTTTTTGTTCCCTCAAATTTAAACCGAGGAGGTCACTATGACGAGAGTAGAAAAGATTGTATTTACGGCATCTGTTATGGTTGCTGCCCTGTTTGGTGTGACACAGACAGCAGGCGCAATGCATATCATGGAGGGGTATTTGCCCGTGGGCTACTGCATTGCCTGGGGGGCGGTATGTCTGCCCTTTCTGGTTTTGGGCGCCATCAAAATCAGAAGGATTGTAAAGGAGCATAGAAGGGCGCTGATTATCCTGGCAATGGCGGGGGCCTATGCCTTTGCCCTGTCTGCCCTGAAAATTCCAAGCGTAACGGCCTCATCCAGCCATCCCACGGGGACGGGGCTCAGCGCCATTCTCTTTGGGCCGTGCGTCACGGCGGTGCTGGGCATAATCGTCCTGCTGTTTCAGGCGATTCTGTTGGCCCATGGCGGCCTGACTACCCTGGGGGCGAACACCTTCAGCATGGCCATTGCCGGGCCTTTGGTGGCATATGGAGTCTATAAGCTTTGCCTCAAGCTGAAGGCCAATAAGCTGGTGGCGGTGTTCCTGGCGGCATTTTTGGGGGACTTGTTTACCTATTGCGTCACCAGCGTCCAGCTGGGCATTGCCCATCCCAACGCTACAGGGGGAGCCATGGCCTCGATTCTTGAATTTGCGGGCATCTTTGCGGTGACGCAGATTCCTCTGGCGGTTATTGAAGGGCTGCTGACGGTTGTGGTCATGATTGGCCTGAAAACCTATGCGAAGCCGGAGCTGCGGGAAATAGGCTATTTAACGGAGGGCGAATAAGATGAGCAAGACGACTATGACGGTGATTATTCTCATATTGCTGTGTGTGATTATTGCCATTGTGCCGCTGGCGCTGAATAAGGACTCTGAATTTGGCGGCGCGGACGGCCAGGCCGAGGAAAAGATTCAGGAAATTGCGCCAGACTATGAGCCCTGGGCGGAGAGCGTCATTGAGCTGCCTGGCGGCGAGACGGAAAGCCTGCTTTTCTGCGTCCAGGTGGGCATTGGCATGGGTATCTTCTGCTTTGCCCTGGGCTATCTGGTGGCGAGGAAGAAGCTGCGCCCCCAGGAGAATCAGTAGGAGAAGGAGCGGGGAGGAGGCCAGAGCCTCCTCTTCGCTGCGAGGAACGGCCATAAAAAGAAGGGAGGGTTGCGCGTGATATCAGCTCTGTTGGCGTCTATCATGATTTTTGCAGTTACCTATGGGCGGATGCAGCTATATCTGAGCCTGGCGCTCTGCGGCGTGGCCTTTGTTGGCATATGGATTTGGCGCAGACGCCATAAGCACCATACCCACGGCGCAATGATTTCCATAGACTATCAGGCGCAGCTTTCCAGATTGAGGCGGTGCAACGGCGGGCTGAAGGTGATTTTGGGCCTGGCGGCTCTGCTGATTTGCGTGGCGTCTGACTCAGATGTGGTAGCGCTGGCGATTTGGGTCACCATGACCCTGCTGACAGTGGCGCTGGGGGGAACAAAGCCATCTTACTACTTCTCCCTGATGCTGATTCTCATTTTGTTCATTCTGCTGAGCGGCGTGGCAATTGTCTTTGAGACGGGGAGCGCGCCGCTGGGCTATTGGGATGTGCCACTGTTTGGCGGGTATCTCTCTATCACGCCGGAGAGCCAGCAGCAGGCGCTGCACGTAATGGTCCGGGCCATGGGGGCGGTCAGCTGTCTTTACATGATTAGCCTTTCTACGCCGATGGCGGAGCTGATTGGCGTGTTGAAAAAGGCCAAGCTGCCCGCGTTTCTGGTGGAGCTGCTGTATTTAATCTACCGGTATATATTTATCGTAATGGAGATGCTGGCCAGCATGAACACGGCGGCAGACTGCCGGTTGGGGCGCCGGGGAGCAAAGGCCCAGTTTCGCACCTTTCTGAATATTGGCGGAAGCCTGATGGTGCGCTCCTTTCAGCGGGCGAGAACCAGCTTTGACGCCATGGAGGCCCGCTGCTACGACGGAAGGATTGCCTTTTTAGAGCGGGAGAGCCCGCTTGCGGCAGCGCATGTAGCCGGGGTTGCGACATATCTGCTGGCCATAGGGGGGCTTTGGGCCCTGAAGCTGGGAGGGATGATTCCATGAACGTATTGGAGATGAAGGGCGTGTCCTATACCTACGAGGGGCAGGCCATGGCCTTGGAAAATATAGATGTCGCCATCCAGCGGGGAGAAAAAATCGCGGTGCTTGGCAACAACGGCGCGGGGAAATCCACCTTTTTCCTCTGCTGCAACGGAATTTTAACGCCGAAGGACGGGGAAATTTCCTTTTTAGGCAGGCCCCTTGGGAGCAGGCGTAAGGACTTGCTGGCTTTGCGCAGCAAGGTGGGGATGGTATTCCAGGAGGCGGACGACCAGATTATCGCCTCAACTGTGGAAAGCGAGGTCTCCTTTGGCCCGCTGAATCTGGGCCTGGCCCGGGAAGAGGCGGAGAACCGGGTGAACGAAGCTCTGGCGGAGATGGCGCTGGAGCCCCTGCGGGAGAGGCCGCCCCACTATTTAAGCGGGGGAGAGAAAAAGCGGGTGAGCATTGCGGACATTTTGGCAATGGAGCCGGAGATGATTTTGCTGGACGAGCCTACCGCCTCTCTGGACCCGAAAAACACGGCTCTTTTAGAGGAGACGCTGGCCCGGCTGCACGAGAGGGGCATTACCCTGATGGTCTCAACCCACGACATGGACTTCGCCTGGCGCTGGGCGGAGCGAGCCATTGTATTTCATCAGGGGAGAATTTTGGCCGACGGGCCTATAGAGGAGGTTTTGGCCGACCAGACGCTGATTGGCAGGGCAGGCCTTCGGAGGCCGCTGCTGGCAGAGGCAGCGGAGGCGTTGCTGCAGGGCAGGACGGGGCAGAGTCGTCTGCCGAAAAATATGGAAGAATTCCGGGAGATGTTTGCAGGAGAGGTTATGGAAAAGACACAGGACGCAATTTTAGTAGTAAGCTTTGGAACCAGCTATGACGAAGCGCGGGAGCGGTGCATTGGAGGAGTAGAGGATCGGATTCGGCAGGCCTTCCCAGGCTGCACGGTAGCCCGGGCCTTTACCAGCGGCGTTATCATCAAAAAGCTGGCAAGCCGCGGCATTCAGGTGGACACAGTGGCCCAGGCGCTGGAGCGGCTGGCGGATCAGGGCGTCCGCCGGGTTGTCGTCCAGCCGACTCACCTGATTGCCGGCATAGAATATGAAAAGCTGCTAGGAGAGGTGGAGGCGAAGAAGGCCTTGTTTACTTCCTTGCAGATTGGCGCGCCGCTCATGGAGACAGAGGAGGATATTGGCCGGATTGCGGAGATTGTCGGCAGCGGCATCCAACGGGAAGAAGACGAATGTCTGGTGCTGATGGGCCATGGCACGGACCATCAGGTCAATCAGGTCTATGAGCAGGTGAACCGGGCCTTTCAAGAGAAGGGCTACGAGGGCGTCTTTGTCGGCACAGTGGAGGCCAAACCCAATGGGCAGTCCGTTTTAGAGCGAGCCAGAGGCTACCGGAGGGCAGTGATGGCGCCCCTGATGCTGGTGGCCGGGGACCATGCGAAGAACGACATGGCAGGCGATGGCGCAGAAAGCT
>DBGCIZ010000284.1:0-11448 GCA_048355355.1 Christensenellaceae bacterium
AGATGGGATTTGAAGCGCCGAGCCTGTCGCCGGACAGAGTTACCTTATTTGGGGATTTTAGCGTCCCGGTTACCATGATAACGCTTTGGGTCGTATCTGCAATTGTAATCATATTTGCAATTGTGTTTAAATGCGTCATCTTTAAAAATTTTCAGAAAAAGCCAAAAGGCTTTCAAAATATTATAGAGCTGGGCTTGGAAGCGGTGAATAAAATGTCCAAGGGCCAGTTGGGCAAAATGGGGATTTCCATCGCTCCCTATATGATGATGCTGGCGGTGGCGCTGGTGTTGTCCGGCCTGGCAGAGCTGGTAGGGGTGCGCGCCCCGGCAACGGATTTGAATTTCACCATTTCTCTGGCGTTAATGAGCTTTGTGCTCATAAATGCATACGCGATCAAGGCCAGAGGCCTTTGGGGCAGGATTAAATGGTTTGGAAAGCCCATCAAGTTTATCGCCCCCATTAAGCTGCTGACGCAGTTGGCAACGCCGATTTCGCTGGCTTGCCGTCTCTTTGGCAATCTGTTTAGCGGCTTGATTATTATGGAGTTGATTTACTACGCGCTGGGCTATTTTGCAGTAGGCATTCCGGCAGTATTGTCGATTTATTTCAATTTATTCCATGTTGGAATGCAAACTTATGTGTTTATGACGCTGACCTTGGCGTTTATAAAAGAGGGAATTGAAGACTGACGGCGAGAGCCGCTCAGCACATGACCAACGAAAAATTAACAGGGGGTATTTGAAAATGACAGATTTAGGTTTAATTGCAATCGGAGCCGGCTTGGCGGTTTTCACCGGCGTGGGCGCCGGAATCGGAATGGGCATTGCTACAGGTAAGGCATGCGAATCCGTGGCAAGACAGCCGGAAGCCTCTGGTAAAATAAACGGTGCGTTGATTCTGGGCCTTTCCTTGGCAGAATCTACTGCAATCTACGGCTTTGTTATCTCTATCCTGATGCTGTTCACGCTGGGGTGATATGAGGAGAATAGCAAAGTAGAGAAGAGGTAGAAAAATGGAGTTTAATTTTGTTGATATGCTGCTGTATATCGTCAATCTGATTATACTGTTCTTTGTGCTCAAGCATTTTGTCTATAAGCCGGTGGCAAAATTCCTGTCTAAGAGGGAGGAGAGCGTCTCTCACGATATTGACGCGGCGGCAAACGAGCGGCAAAAGGCGGAGGAAGCCCGGGCAAAATACGAGGCCCTTTTAGAGAACTCCAAAAATGAGGCGGCTGAGATTGTTGCCAAGGGCAGAGAGCGGGCAGATAAGGCGTATACGGAGGCTGTCGAACGGGGACGCGCCGAGGCAAAGCAGATTGTTTCAAGAGCCTTTGCGGAAATTGAGCGCGAGAAGAAGGCCGCTTACGAGAGCATGCGGGACGACATTGCCGACATGGCAATCGGCGTTGCGGAAAGGATTCTTAAGCGGGAAATCTCGGAAGAGGATAACAGGAGGATTATTGACGAATTCTTTGAAAAGGTGGTATAGCGTATGATCCGAGGCAAAATTTTATCGGCCTTGAATATAGATGAGGCGTTGCTCAGGAGGATTACGAAGAAGTTTGAAGAAATCCTGGGCGAGCCGGTTGCATTCAGCGTAGAGCTAAACGAGGACGTGATTGGCGGGTTTGTCGCCATTATAGAAGAGCAGGTCTACCGTGTCTATGATAAAAGCGTAGGTACGCAGCTGAAGGAAATGCGGAAATATCTAGGCGAGGAGGCCGGCAACCAGAGCCGGGAGGAAACGGTGCTGGAGATGGATTTGTTTGACCCGGAGGATCAGGTCAACAAATTCAAGGAGCGGGCCATGGAGATTATCTCCAATTATCAGGCGAAGACGGCGGAGTCCAACATGGGCCAGGTGGTGCGCGTTGGCGACGGCGTGGTGACAATCCGCGGCTTGGCCAACTGCAAGAACGGCGAGTTGCTTCGGTTTGAGAACGAAGCCTTTGGAATTGCTCTGAATATTGATAAGGACTCTGTCGGCGCCGTGCTGTTGAAGCACGAAAACGAGGTTCGGGAGGGCTCCTTTGTAGAAAAGACGGGCGAGGTCGTCAGCGTTCCTGTGGGGGACAACATGCTGGGGCGAGTGATTGACCCGCTGGGAGAGCCTTTGGATGGTAAGGGCCTGATTCATGTGGAAAAGCATCGGCCCATTGAGTCAGAGGCGCCGATGATTATCGACAGGCAAGGCGTGACCCAGCCGCTGGAGACGGGCATTCTCTCCATAGACTCTATGATTCCCATTGGCAAGGGCCAAAGGGAGCTGATTATTGGCGACCGACAGACCGGCAAGACGGCTATTGCCGTAGATACGATGCTGAATCAGAAGGGCAAGAACGTCATCTGCATTTACGTTGCCATCGGGCAGAAGGCGTCCACGGTTGCCGATATTATTCATACACTGACTGAGAGTGGGGCCATGGAGTATTCCATCATTGTGGCGGCGACGGCCAGCGACTCCGCTCCCATGCAGTATATTGCGCCGTATAGCGGTTGCGCCATAGCGGAGGAGTTTATGGAGCAGGGGAAGGACGTCCTCATCGTTTATGACGACCTTTCCAAGCACGCCGTGGCATACCGGGCCATGTCGCTGTTGCTGCGCAGACCGCCGGGCAGAGAGGCCTATCCGGGAGATGTTTTCTATTTGCATAGCCGGCTGCTGGAGCGGGCAGCAAAGCTTTCGGAGGCAAGAGGCGGCGGCTCTATGACAGCCCTGCCCATTATTGAGACGCTGGCGGGCGACATTTCGGCCTATATTCCAACCAACGTGATCTCGATTACGGATGGGCAGATTTTCCTGGAGACGGAGCTGTTTAACGCAGGCATGCGGCCCGCAATTAACGTAGGTCTATCTGTCTCCCGTGTAGGTGGCTCGGCGCAGACTAAGGCCATGCGGAAGGTGGCGGGGCAGATGCGCCTGGATTTAGCGCAGTACCGGGAACTGGCGGTATTCTCTCAGTTTGCGTCTGATTTGGACAAGGCTACTCAGGAGCAGCTGAACAACGGCGCGCGGCTGACGGATTCTCTGATTCAGCCCCAGTTTAAGCCTATGTCTACGGCGGAGCAGGTCATTCTGCTCTCTATGGTGACGAGAAAGAAGCTGCTGGGCGTTCCCTTAAAAAAGATTGCGGCCTTTAACCGGGGCTTTATCGACCATGTGATGACCTTAGAGCCGCAGATTGCGGCGGAGATTACGGAAAAGGGCACGCTTTCCGACGAGCATTATGAGGATTTGAACCGCTTGGCGGACGACTATAAGGCGGCGTTCCTGGCTGCGGAGACGGAGTCGCGCCAGCCTGCGGAAGCGGAAGGGAAGTCTGAAGCATGAAAAACCTGGCGGACATCAGGCACAGCATGAAGGCCATTAGCGAGACAAAGCAGATTACCAGCGCTATGCGCCTCATCTCCATCTCGAAAATGCAGAAGGCTATCGCCCGGTATGAGGCGAATCAGGTGCACTTCAACAGAGTGCAATCCGCCATGAAGGATATTCTTCTTCACTCCTCGGAGGTGCGGCACTCCTTTTTGGAGGAGCAGAGGGAGGGCGTTCCCGCCTATATTGTCATTGCGGCAGATAAGGGGCTTTGCGGCGGATACAACCACAATGTCCTGAATTACGCCAAGGAAATTATCGACCGGGAGCCGGAAAAGATGGTGTTGACCGTTGGGCAGGAGGCGCGTGTGTTTTTCCAGCGGCAGAAGGTAAACGTGGATATTGAATATATGCACATTGCCCAGGACCCTTCTCTTTATTCCGCTAGGAAGCTGACGGCAGAGCTGACCCATTTGTATCGGACGTCGGGCATCAATAGGCTCAATATTATCTATACAAAATTTGTCTCTACCTTTAAGCAGGTGCCCACCATGCTGGAGCTGCTCCCCATTACGATGGACCACTTTGATAATGTGGAAATAGAAATGCAGTATTCAGCGGATATGGAGTTTGTCCCTTCGGCCAAGCGGGTGTTCGACATGATGGTGCCCCAGTATATTCTGGGCCTGGTCTATGGAAGTTTGGTGCAGGCATACGCCAGTGAGCACTGCGCCAGAATGATGGCCATGGAAAGCGCCACCAAGAGCGCCGACGAGATGCTGGATAAGCTGGGCATTGAGATGAACCGGGCGCGGCAGTATGCGATTACTTCGGAAATTTCGGAGATTGTGGCGGCCATGGAGGCCTTGGAGTGAGAAAACAGGAGCATGAGGAATGGCAGAGAAATATAAGAGCATAGGCGAATTGGTGAGAATTATGGGGCCAGTGCTGGATGTCCAGTTTCGCGGCCAGAAGCTGCCCCCCATTTACAATGCCATGTATGTAAAGACGGAGGAGAGGGAGGTTTGGATGGAGGTTTCCGCCCACGTAGGTAATGATACGGTGCGGTGTATTGCCCTCCATGCGACGGAAGGCCTTTCCTGCGGATTGAAGGTGTATAATACCGGCTCAATGATTACCGTGCCGGTAGGTGAGGCAGTGCGCGGCAGGGCTGTGGACGTTTTGGGGCATCCCATTGATGGCCTGGGCCCGATTGAGACAGAGGTGAAGATGCCGATTCACCGGGAGCCGCCGGCCTTTGAGGACCAGAAGCCGGCAACGGAGATTTTTGAGACGGGTATAAAAGTAATCGACCTGATGGCCCCCTACGCAAAGGGAGGCAAAATCGGCCTGTTTGGCGGCGCTGGCGTAGGAAAGACGGTTCTGATTATGGAGCTGATTCACAACATTGCCAAGGAGCACGGCGGTTATTCCGTCTTTGCTGGCGTGGGTGAGCGCTCCAGAGAGGGTGCAGAGCTGATTTCAGATATGAGAAATACAGGGGTTATGGATAAAACCTTCCTGACCTTTGGCCAGATGAATGAGTCGCCCGGCTCCCGTATGCGGGTGGCGTTTACGGGCCTGACCATGGCGGAATATCTACGGGATCAGGAAAAGCAGGATGTTTTGCTGTTCATCGACAATATTTACCGGTTTGTACAGGCAGGCTCGGAGGTTTCCGCCTTGCTGGGCCGTATTCCATCGGCCGTAGGCTACCAGCCGACGCTGGCTAACGAGTTGGGCGCCTTGCAGGAGAGGATTACCTCTACCAGGGAGGGTTCTATCACCTCTGTGCAGGCAATTTACGTGCCTGCGGACGACTTGACAGACCCGGCCCCGGCAACAACTTTCTCTCACCTGGATGCGACGACGGTGTTGTCCCGCCAGATTTCGGAAATGGGTATTTACCCTGCCATTGACCCCTTGGAGTCAACCTCCCGGATTCTGGATCCCAGGCTGCTGGGAGAGGAGCATTACGACGTGGCGCGGCGCGTACAGGAAACGCTGCAGAAATATAAGGAGCTACAGGACATTATCTCGATTCTCGGCATGGAGGAGCTTTCGATTGAGGATAAAATCCTCGTAGGCAGGGCCAGAAAGATTCAGAGATTCCTCTCCCAGCCGATGGGCGTGGCCGAGGTGTTTACGGGAACGCCAGGTAAATATGTGCCTTTGCGGGAGACCATTGCCGGATTCCGCGAGATTGTGGACGGCAATGTAGACGATTTACCGGAGAACGCTTTCTTCATGGTGGGCAATTTAGACGAGGCCAAATTGAAGGCGAAAAAGCTGATTGCCGAGGGAGCGTAAGAGCAAAGGAGGTTGAATGAATGCCTTCCAAATTTTTAGCGGAGATTTTGACGCCGGACAGAAGCTTTTTCTGCGGCGAAATCGAATCCATGATTGTGCCGGCGGCGGATGGCTATATCTCCATCCAGAAGATGCACGAGCCTGTGGTCGTGGCAGTCGTGCCAGGCGTTATCAGAATGCAAATTGACGGGGACTGGAAGGAGTGCTCTGTGTCCGCAGGCTTTTTGGAGGTGCGGCCAGACGAGATTATTCTCTTTGCCACCACGGCAGAATGGCCGGAAGAAATCGATATTGGCCGGGCGGAACGGGCCAGGCAACAGGCAGAGGAGGCCCTCAGGCAAAAGCGCAGCATGAAGGAATATCAGGAGAACCAGATTGCTTTGGCCAGAGCGATGGCCCGACTCAAGGTGGGGAGAAAAAACCCAAATATGTGATATGCAAGAAGCACAAGGGGAGCCGCGCAAGGCTCTCTTTTTTATTCAAAAAAAGGAGAAAAAATTTAAAAAAACTATTGACAGAGAGTTATGGTATACACTATAATAAATTCGTACCAAATCAAAACGTTTCGATGACGATTCAAATAGAAAGCAATGAATATAAAAAGGAGAGAAATCCTCTTAACGAAAAGTATTTTAGGAAAGCTGTTTTTCCTGAAAATAAAAAAATGGAGAAGAAAAATATGAAACAAAAACTGAAGGTGTTGCTCATTGGCGAAACTTGGATGATTCGAACGACGGAGACAAAGGGCTTCGATATCTTTACGGCAGATTCCTATGGAACCGGCGTAGAGTATATTCAAGATGCTTTGACAACAGATGAAATTGAGTTTTGCCACCTGCCATGCCATCTGGTAGATTCCGACTTTCCGAAAACAGTAGAGGGGCTGTTGGAATATGACGCAATTTTAATTAGCGACATTGGAGCCAATACTTTTTTGCTCCCTGTCAAAACGTTTTTATGCCATGAAAAAACGCCCAATAAGCTGGAAATGCTGAAGGAATATGTGCTGCGCGGCGGCGGACTTGCCATGATTGGAGGATACCTCTCCTTTATGGGGATTGAGGGCAAGGGCCGTTATAACGACACGCCGGTGGAAGAGGTACTGCCTGTCAATTTCTTAAAATATGACGACAGAGTGGAGCATCCAGAGGGACTGGAGATTCATTTGGATCCAGCTGCCCATGAGATTTTCGACGGAATGCCGGATAAAATCACCGGAATTTTAGGATATAACAGGGCCATTCCAAAGGAGGGCTGCAAAGTGCTGGCGAAAATTGGGGAGGATCCCTTTATTGCAATTGGAGAGTTTGGCAAGGGCAGATCCCTCGCCTATACGACGGATTGCGCGCCACACTGGTCCTCAGAGGAATTTTGCGAGACGCCGGCTTACCGTCTGCTGTGGCAGAACATTGTAAAGTGGCTGGCAGGAGAAAAATAGCAATTCAAGTTTGCCTTCGGGCGAAATTAACGCGATTTAAAAAAAGAAAGGAAGAAAAAAGATGAAAAGAATTGGGTTGGTAATGTTGTCTTTGGTATTGGTGCTCGCGTTCGTATTTACAGGCTGCACAGCAGCGCCGGCGGGGCAGGAGCCTCCGGCTGCAGACAGCCAGGCGCCGGAGGAAAGCCAGGGAGGCGGACAGTCTGACGATACACTGACAATTGGCTTTTCCAATTGGAGCAGAAGCTTTGAATTCTATGTAGACATGGAAGCAGGCATGCAGGAAAAGGCTGATGAGTTGGGAGTGGAGCTGATTATTCAGGACGCCAACGGAGACCTGAACGAGCAGACCACCCAGCTGGAGGATTTCGTCTCCAGAGGTGTGGACGGCATTATTATCTGCCCCATTGACTCGGAAGCCTCCGGCACAGAGGTAGAGATGGTGAACAGCGCGAATATCCCCATTGCTACGTGCGACATTGAGTGCACCGGCGGCGGAGAGGTTGTGACCCATATCGCCTCCAACAACTACCTGGGCGGACAGCTGGCAGCTAGATTCATTGGCGAGGAGCTGGGCGGCAAGGGCACAGTGGCCGTAATCGATAACCCCACCATCACCCCCCTGATCGACAGAGAAAATGGCTTTTTGGAGACCATTGAGGCAGAGTATCCCGACATTGAGGTAGTGGCGGTACAGAGCGGCGAATCCACCAGAGAAAAGGGCATGGAGGTTGCGGAAAACCTGCTGGAGAAATACCCGGATCTGGGCGGAATTTTCGGCACCAACGACATGATGGCGCTGGGCGCGCTTCAGGCGGTTGAGGCACAGAATAAGGAAACGGTTATCGTCGGCTTCGACGCTTCGGAGGAAGCGCTGACAGCCATCAAAAACGGCTCGCCCATGAAGGCCAGCATTGCGCAGCAGCCCGAGCTGCTTGGCGCACAGGTTTTGGAGCTTCTGGTGAACCACCTCAACGGAGAAGAGGTGGAGCCTAAGGTGGAGGTAGAAGTAATCGCAGTATCTGCTGAAAATGTAGACGAATATCTGAAATAAAGGCAGAAGGAATGGCCTGGCGGTTTCGGCTGCCAGGCCACCCACAAAAAAGGGGAGAGCGAGGATGAATCAGATACAACAGGAAGCAGTATTGGAATTCAGAGGAATTCAAAAGACCTTCCCCGGTGTGCTGGCCTTGGATAATGTATCGTTTTCGATTGGAAGGGGCGAAGTGCATGGCCTGGTAGGAGAAAACGGCGCAGGGAAGTCTACCTTGATAAAAATACTCTGCGGCGTCTATTCGGCAGACCAGGGGGAAATCTGGATTGACGGCAAAAAGGCTCATATCACCAGCCCGGCAGAAGCGCAGACCTGCGGCATACAGGTTATGCATCAGGAAATCAGCGTGCTGCAAAACATGACCGTAGCGGAAAATATCATGATTTACGACATGCCAAGGAAGCTGGGCTTTTGGACAGACGAAAAAAGGATGAACCAAATCGCAAGAGAGGTGCTGGACTCCGTAGGACTGGATTATGTGAACCCGAAAAAACCCATGAGCGGATATAGCTTGGCCACACAGCAGATGATTAACCTGGCCAGAATTTTATCTACGAATCCGCATGTGGTGCTGCTGGACGAGCCGACGGCATCCCTCACCATGAACGAGGCCCAGGAGCTTTTCCAGGTGATACGGCGGTTTCAGGCAAAGGGAGTCTCTATCATATACATTTCTCACTATTTAGACGAAGTCATCAACATATGCGACAGAATTTCCGTATTGCGCGATGGAAAATACGTGAAAACCTTCGACGCAAAGGCGACTACAAATGAAGAGATTGTCACCGCGATGATTGGCAAAAAGCTGAAGGCAGAGCGAAGAACGCCGGAGGAACGGGGCGAAGTTGTCCTTACTATGGAGAATGTCTCGGGGCCATCTATCATTAAACACATCGGCCTGGAGCTGCACCGCAATGAGGTGCTGGGGCTGTACGGCTTAAACGGAGCAGGCAAGACGGAGACCTTTCGGGCTATTACTGGAGCAGATAAAATTTTAGAGGGAAAAATCACCCTGAACGGCCAGGATATTACCAATCGCAGCATTGGCGAGTGCCAAAGCAGGGGCCTCATGTATGTTACAGAGGACAGAAGACGCCAAGGGCTCGTGCTGGGGATGAGCGTCCGCGAAAATGCGGCGCTGGGCAATGAGAAAAAATATTCCAAAGCATCATTTATCAGCGTAAAAAAAGAAAAAGCAGATGTTCAGACCTATGCGAAGCAAATGAAGGTAAAAACGCCAAGCATGGAAACCCAGGTGGGCACGCTTTCCGGCGGAAATCAGCAGAAGGTGATTTTAGCAAGATGCCTGGCGAGAAATTCCAAAATCTTTTTGCTGGATGAGCCGACGGTGGGCATAGATGTCGGCGCGCGGGAGGAGATTTACACACTAATCTCTGAAATCGTAAAGGAAGGAGCCTCGATCATCCTGGCATCCTCAGATTTAAACGAGATTTTGCAGGTGTGCGACCGAGTCGCCATTCTGGCAGGCGGCTCCATCGTCAAGACGATGGATATTGATGAGGCGTCTGAGGAGACGTTACTACTTTATGCAATGGGGGACGAAAAGCAATGAAAGGGAAAGGTTTGTTGAAGAGGGCCACAGGCTTTCGGGAAATGGGTGTTATTGCGGCGCTGATTCTGCTGTTTGTTATCTTTGCGCTCAGCTCGGATGTGTTTTTATCGGGGGATAACCTGCTAAATGTCACGCGCCAGATTGCGATTAACGGCTTGCTCGCCATTGCAATGACCTTCGTCATTATCACAGGCGGAATTGACTTATCCGTAGGCGCGATTATCGCCTTTTCAGGAATTGTGACCACCAGCGCAATTGTGGACTACAATGTATCCATCGGCGTGGCCATCGTTCTGGGCGTCCTGGCCGGCTGCATTACGGGCGTAGTAAACGGACTGCTCATCTCGTTTTTGAATATGCCGGCGTTTATTACGACAATGGGCACAATGACCATGCTGAGAGGCTTTTGCTTCATCTATACCCAGGGTTACCCGATTTACAATCTTCCCGATGAGTTTAAGCTGATTGGCCAGGGATACCTGGGGGTTATCCCGGTAGCGACGATTATTCTGCTGGTCGTGGCAGTGCTGGCATTCATCGTGCTGCGCAAGACCATTTTTGGCAGGCACATTTATGCAATCGGCGGCAACCCTGAGGCAGCCCGGTTCGCCGGCATTAAGGTCAAAACCGTCAATATGATGGTGTATGTAATCAGCGGCCTTATCTGCGGCCTGGCGGCGGTGGTGCAGGCGGCGAGAATCGGCTCTGGTATGCCTGGCATTGGAGAAGGCTTTGAGCTGGATGCCATTGCGGCTGTGGTTATCGGCGGCGCGGCCATGACGGGCGGCTCCGGTGGGATTTTAGGAACGATTCTGGGCGCCATTATTCTGGGCGTGCTGGATAACGGCCTGGGGCTGCTGGATGTGGACTCCTACGTAATGGACGTAATTTCCGGCCTGGTCGTAATTTTGGCAGTGCTCATTGACCAGCTGAGAACGATTATGGCCAAGCGGGCACAGGTGAAGAACACCAAGCTGGCTCTGAATGCAGAGAAAAAATAGCTGAGAGGAGGCGCAGCATGAGCAACGAAAGCATCGCCTTAACGGAGCGGGACAGGCAGGCGGCTCTTGCCCTGCTGAAGCAGCTGGTAGCCACCGAGACGACAGATTATCATGAGGGAAATGGCCAGCCCATCGTAGAGGCGTTTTTGCAAGGCATGGGCTTCGAGACGCGGCATATCATCCCAGATGCCCGCCAGCTGGCCAAATATCCGGCATTTAACCAGGGGCACGATTATGGAGCCGACCGCTATTGCGTAGTGGGGTGCCGCAGCGGAGAGCGGGGCGGGAAGTCTATTTTACTCAACGCCCATATGGACACGGTTTTCCCCGCATCGCCGGAGGAGTGGAAAACCGACCCGTTTACGCCCACGGAGCAGGACGGGAGGCTCTACGGCCTTGGCGCGGCGGATACCAAGGGCGGCATGGCGGCCATGCTTTCGGCGCTGAAGCTGCTTCACGACAGGGATCAAATGCCGGGCGGCGACATTATCTTTGAGAGTGTAGTGGATGAAGAGGCTGGGGGCGGAAATGGCTCCCTGGCCTGCATCGACGCGGGATACAAAGCAGACGGCGTTCTTGTGGCAGAGCCAAACTGCCTGCGGCCGACCAGCGCCCACATTGGCTCTTATGCTCTGAAGCTGACTGTGGAGGGGAAAAGCGCCCATGGAAACATGAAGTGGCAGGGCGTAAGCGCCCTGGAGAAGGCGCTGCCGCTGATGAACAGGTTAAAGGCTCTGGAGGAAAAATGGAGCCAGA
>DBGCIZ010000285.1:0-1895 GCA_048355355.1 Christensenellaceae bacterium
GAAAAAAATCGCAGCCCAGATGCGCAGGGACATCGTCACCACCGTATACCGGGCAAATTCCGGCCATCCCGGCGGCAGCCTGTCCGCCGCCGACATCTTGACCGCTCTCTATTTTTACAAAATGAAAATAGACCCGCAAAACCCTAAGTGGGAGGACAGGGACAGGTTCATTCTGAGCAAGGGCCATGCCAGCCCGGCCTACTACGCGGCGCTGGCCCGCCGGGGATACTTCCCCGTAGAGCGTCTGGACGATTTCCGTTCCGTCCGCAGCTATCTGGAGGGCGCTCCCAGCACAAAGCTGGAGGGGGTGGATATGTCCGCAGGCCCCCTGGGTCAGGGCATGTCCGTTGCCGTTGGCATGGCGCTGGCGGCCCGCCTCAGCAAGAAGGACTATAAGGTCTATTGCATGATTGGCGACGGCGAATCTCAGGAAGGGCAGCTTTGGGAGGCCCTCATGGCAGGCGCCAAATATCAGCTGGGCAACCTGGTTGGCATTTTGGATAACAACAAGGTGCAGATGTGCGGCAGAAACGACGATATCATGCCCCTTGGGGACATTGCCGCCAAATTTGAGGCCTTCGGCTGGAAGGTCATCAAAATCAACGGTCACGATATGGATGCAATCGTAGCCGCTCTGGACAGCATCGAAAACTGCCCCGTCGGCCAGCCCACCATGATTATTGCAGACACTATCAAGGGCAAGGGCGTCTCCTATATGGAGGATACCTATAAGTGGCACGGCGCCGTGCCCAACAAGGAGCAGTATGAGCAGGCTATGAAAGAACTGGGAGGGGACGAGAAATGATAGCAAATAGAGTAGCAATGGGTAACAGGCTTGCCGAGCTGGGCAAGGCCGATGAAAAAATCGTAATCGTAGAATCCGATATCGCCGGTTCCGTCAACTTTGGGCCCTTTATCGAGGCGTTTCCGGAGAGACATTTTGACTGCGGCATCGCGGAGCAAAACATGGTTGGCGTGGCAGCCGGTCTGGCTTCTTGCGGATATATTCCCTTCGTGGCCAGCTTCGCCGTTTTCGCCAGTATGCGGGCCCTGGATCAGGTTCGCAACGCGCTCTGCTACAATAACTTCAAGGTAGTCGTCATCGGCTCCCATGCCGGCCTGGAGACTGGCCCGGACGGCGCAACCCACCAGGCCATAGAGGATGTGGCCATTATGCGGGCCGTTCCCAACATCAAGGTTCTGGTCCCCTCGACGCCTAACATGACCATGGCCCTCACCACGGCCTCCGCCTATTGCGACGGCCCTGTGTATCTCCGTCTGGGCAGGGATAAGGTACCCGAGTTTTACGATGAGAAGGAGGCCTTCCCCATCGGCGGCAGCAAGACCCTGCGGGAGGGCACTGACGTCACCCTCATTGCCAACGGAACCATGGTATCCGTCTCCCTTCAGGCTGCAGAGGAGCTGGAGAAGAAGGGTATCTCCGCCCGGGTGATCGATATGTATAGCATAAAGCCGCTGGATACCGCCGCCATTCTCAAGGCAGCGCAGGAAACCAGAGGCATCGTCACCGTTGAGGACCACAACATCATCGGCGGTCTGGGCGGCGCCGTCTGCGAAACTGTGGCAGAGGCAGGGCTCCCCTGCCAGGTGCATAGAATCGGCGTGCAGGATAAGCTGGGCAAATCCGGCAAGTCCTCCGACCTGTTTGAGATGTACGGCCTGACCTCCGGCCATGTGGTCAGCGCGGCAGAAAAGCTGCTGGCAAAATAAGCGCTTTCCAAGGTGTAAGCAAGCCTTCTAATTTATAAAAGAGGTGCGGTTCCATGCCGCGCCTCTTTTCTCGTTGCTATGAAATGGATTTCCCCAGAGCAAAGGCCTGCTGTAGTTCCGGCTTGCCAGAAATATCGCCAATCTCGCCGTTTCCTCCTGCCAAA
>DBGCIZ010000286.1:0-1868 GCA_048355355.1 Christensenellaceae bacterium
TTTGGCAGGAAGGTGCTTTCCTGTGTGGAAAAATACGGCGTTCCCTTTGAGCATATGCCCTCCAGCATTGATACGCTCTGCGTAGTTCTGGAGGACGCAAAGGTAAAGGACAATATCAACGACCTGGTAGATGATATCCACCGGGCCTGCGAGCCAGACAGTGTAGAGGTAGTTGGCCATATGGCGCTGATTGCCACGGTGGGACGCAGTATGATTCGCAGCATTGGCTGCTCGGCTAAGCTGTTTACGGCGCTGGCGGAGGCAGGGGTCAATGTGCGAATGATAGACCAGGGCTCCAGCGAAATGAATATTATCGTTGGCGTAGAAAACGACGATTTTGAAAAGGCGATTGTAGCAATTCATGATGCGTTTGAAAAGTAAGACAGGCAATAGGCCGGGAAATAGAGCAGCACTGAGGCGCAGAAAAACGCGCCTTGGTTGGAATACGCCCGCAGGGGTGCAGCGCAAGGAAAAAAGGGAGCAGGAGGCTTCGGCCTGCCTGCTCTTTCTATTATAAAAAAAGATTGAGAGGGGACGCTGATGACAGAGAGAATCTACGTGGAAAAAAAGCCCGGATTTGACATCGAAGCCAAGCGGGCAAGGCAGGATTTTAGGACGAACCTGGCACTGGATTTAGACGATGTTCGAATTGTGCTGCGGTACGATGTGGAAGGGGCGTCCCAGGAGGACTTCCGACGGGCGATTTCCAATGTGTTTTCTGAGCCGGCGGCAGACAGAGTGTATCTGGAGGAGATACCGCTGGATAAGGGGGACATGGTCTTTGCCGTAGAATATCTGCCGGGGCAGTATGACCAGCGGGCAGACAGCGCAGCCCAGTGTATCCAGCTGCTGACGCAGGGCGAGCGCCCGCTGATTCGGACAGCAAAGGTTTATATTCTCAAGGGACGGCTAAGTCTGGAGGACTTAAAGCGGGTGAAGCAATACGTCATCAACCCGGTGGACTCCCGGGAAGCGTCTATGGAGAAGCCGCAGACGCTGGCGCTGGAGGTCAACCAGCCTGCATCAATCCCCCAGATAGACGGGTTTACCCAAAAGACGGATGCGGAAATTGAGGTCTACTGCAAAAAACAGGGCTTTGCCATGAGCCCGGCGGATTTGGCCTTTACCAGGGATTACTTTAGAAAAATTGGGCGGAACCCGACGGCCACAGAACTGAAGGTGATAGACACCTATTGGTCGGACCATTGCCGCCACACTACGTTTCTAACGGAGCTGACGGAGATCCAGGCGGAGGAGGGCCCTTTGGGTGACCTTTTGAAAAAGCTTTATGCAGACTATTTGGCGTCCCGGGCGTTTGTCTACGAGGGCCGGCAGGCTAAGCCGGTGACGCTGATGGATGTAGCGACCCTTTATGTGAAGGAGGCAAAGAAGAAGGGCCTGCTGGACGGCCTGGACGAAAGCGAGGAGATTAACGCCTGCTCTATCCGCAAAAGGGTGACAACAGACAGGGGAGAGCAGGATTATCTGGTGATGTTTAAAAACGAGACCCACAATCATCCTACGGAAATTGAGCCCTTTGGCGGCGCAGCCACCTGCCTGGGCGGGGCCATTCGCGACCCGCTCTCCGGCAGGGCCTATGTGTACCAAGCCATGCGGGTGACCGGCGCGGGAGACCCGCGGGAGAGCGTGAGCCAGACCATGGAGCACAAGTTGCCCCAGAGAAAAATTACCCGCGAGGCTGCTTTGGGGTATTCCTCCTATGGCAACCAGATTGGGCTGGCGACGGGGCTGGTCAGCGAGCTGTATCACCCAGGCTACCGGGCAAAGCGCATGGAAATTGGCGCCGTGGTAGGGGCGGCGCCAGCGGAGAACGTGCGGCGGGAGCGCCCCGGGAAGGGAGACGTGGG
>DBGCIZ010000287.1:0-17636 GCA_048355355.1 Christensenellaceae bacterium
GGCTGGCGGTTTATGGGGGCCCTCTTCGGCGTGCTGATTTTGCCCGTGCTCTATATCTTTGCGAAGCGGCTCTTTAAAAAGACGAAGTGGGCGGCTGTGGCGACCATTCTCTTTGCGGCGGACTTTATGCACTTTTCGCTGACCAGAATCGCCACCATAGACAGCTACTCCCTGTTCTTCATCCTGCTGATGTATCTCTGCATGTATGAATACACGCAGCATAATTTCAACAAGGAGAAGCTCTCCCGAACCTTGCTGCCCCTCGGGCTCTGCGGTCTGGCCTTTGGCCTGGGCGCGGCGACCAAGTGGATTTGCCTTTACGCGGGGGTAGGGTTGTTCGTCATGTTCTTCTATACTGTCTACCGACGGGCGCAGGAATACCGGGTGGCCAAGGCAGAGGGCATGGAGGAAATCGCCGGGGCCTTCCGGCGGAAGCTGGTTCTGACGCTGCTCTTCTGCATTGGCGTGTTCATCGTGATTCCGATTATCATCTACTGCCTCTCCTACATCCCCTATTTCAATGCCAAGGAGGACTTTGGCCTGGCCGGGATTTGGGGCAACCAGCAGTATATGCTGAACTATCACGGCAACCTGAAGACGGATTCGCCCCATCCCTATCAGTCCAACTGCTACACCTGGCCCTTTGACCTGCGGCCCGTGTTCTTCTTCCGGGGCTACTATCTGCCGGAGAATATGGTCAGCGTCATCTGGTGTATGGCGAGCCCGCTGCTGGCCTGGGGCGGCCTGGCGGCAGTGCTCTACCTGCTGGGGCTGCGGGGCAAGGGCAAAAAATTCGATGCGCAGGGGATTCCGTTTATTGTGGTGGGGGCCCTGGCCCAATATCTGCCCTGGATGATTATCTCCAGAGAGGTGTTTATCTACCACTATTTTGCGACCCTGCCCTTTGTGGTGTTCGCCATCATATACGTATTACGGTATTGGGAGGAAAACTACAAGTGGGGGAAAAAGGCTACCTGGATTGTGGTTGGCGTGGCGATTCTCCTGTTCCTGGCGTTTTACCCGGCTTTGACCGGCGTACCCATGAGCCGGGAATGGGCTGCGGTCATCCGGTGGCTCCCCTTGTGGCCCATTTAAAAGCTAAATGAAGATAAAGAAGAAGGAAATTGTTCAGTTTATCAAATTTGCCATCTGCAACCAGACGGCCTGGCTGGGGGACCTGGGCGTGTTTACCCTGGCCTATGAGGTAGGGGGGCTCCACTATATTCTGGCGAAGGCCCTTTCCTACACCACAGGGGCCTTCATCAGCTATTTGATGAACAGGAAAATCACTTTTCGCGCAAAAGATAGATTTTTGTCGAAAAAGCTGCTAAAATTTATTGCAGTGAACTGCCTGTCCATTTCCCTGTCCCTGGGGTCTATGTACGTATTTAACGACCTGTTGGGGCTGCCGGTCTGGGCCGGGTATTTCCTATCGATTCTGTTCTCGTTTTCCACCAACTTTATCGGGAACAAATTTTGGGTGTTCAGGGAGTGATTGAAGATGTTTGTCAAGGTGCAGAGCTGCGGCCTGATGGGGCTGGAGGGGTACCCCGTCTGGGTCGAGGCGGATAACAGCCCCGGCATGGTGGCCTGGTCCATGGTTGGGCTGCCGGATGCGGCGGTGAAGGAGAGCAAGGAGCGGGTTTTGGCAGCGCTGAAAAACAGCGGCTATGCCCGCCCGCTGAACAGGACGGTGATCAACCTGGCCCCGGCGGACACGAGGAAGGAGGGGCCAATTTACGACCTGCCCATTGCCGTGGGCATTCTGGCGGCAACGGGGCAAATCGATTTATCGCAGGACAGGGACGCGGCCTTTTTAGGGGAGCTCTCCCTGGACGGAGGGGTGCGCGGCGTCAGGGGCGTTCTGCCCATGGTGATAGACTGCCGCAACCGTGGCGTCAGGCGGCTGTTTCTCCCAGCGGAGAACCTGAAGGAGGCCTCCTATATTGACGGGCTGGAGCTTTACGGCGTGCACAGCCTGGCCGAGCTGCTGGACCATTTGACAGGACGGCAGCGGATGACGCCGGCCCCAGTCTCCACCTTTGAAAGCACCTGGGAGGAGCTGGAGCACATCGATATGAAGTACGTAAAAGGGCAGGAGTATGCCAAGCGGGCCGTCGAAATCGCGGTCAGCGGCGGGCATAACCTGCTTTTTATTGGAAGCCCTGGCGCAGGAAAGACCATGTTGGCCAGGGCTGTGCCTACGATTTTGCCAAAGCTGACCTTTGAGGAGGCGCTGGAGGTGACGAAAATCCACTCCGTAGCAGGCGAGCTGCGGGAGGGCATTGTCACGGCGCGGCCCTTCCGCAGCCCGCACCACTCCGCCTCTACGGCGGCCCTGATTGGCGGCGGCAGCAGGGCCCTGCCCGGGGAGGTGAGCCTGGCCCATAGAGGGGTTCTCATGCTGGACGAGCTGCCGGAATTTAAACGGGAAACTCTGGAGGCCCTGCGCCAGCCCCTGGAGGATGGCTTTGTCTCCGTGGCCAGGGTTAACATGAAGGTAAGTTATCCGGCGGACTTCATGCTCATCGCATCGATGAATCCCTGCCCCTGCGGCAATTATGGGGACCCGGACAACCCCTGCCGCTGCACAGAGGGACAAATCAACCGGTATCTCTCCAAAATATCGGGGCCCCTTCTGAACCGGATTGACCTGCATATCGAGGTGGCGCGGCCCAAATATGCGGAACTGGCGTCCCAAAAAGAAGGGGAGCCCTCGGCGGCCATCCGCCAGCGAGTCAACAGAACCCGCCAGCTCCAGCGGGAGCGGTACGCAGGGACGGGCATCCAGACCAACAGTCAGCTGAAGGGGGAGCTGTTTGACCAGTATTGCGCGCTGAAGGAAGAGGCCGGGAGCCTGCTGAAAACGGCGTTTCAGGCCATGCACATGAGCGCGCGGGCCTATAAGCGCATCATTATGGTGGCCAGGACCATTGCAGACATGGAGGAGGAGCGGGACATTCAGGCCCGACACATTGCGGAGGCAATCCAGTACAGAACGCTGGACAGAAAATACTGGGGAGGCGGCCATGGATAAGCGCAGCCTGCTGCTCTACTGGCTCTGCTCCGCCAAGCCCATTGCGCCAGGCAAGGCCATCAAGATTGCAGAGACGGGCAGCGATTTAGAGGAGCTGTTTTTCGAACAGACCCATTATGATAAGTATAAAATCGGCCCGGCGGCCAGAAAGGCCCTGGCAAGGCGGGCATCTAAGGACATGCTGGAAGCAGAGCTGGCGGGGCTGGAGAAACGGGGAATCGGCGCGGTGACCTGGCTGGACGAGGCATACCCGGAGGCGCTGCGTCAGATTGCCAGCCCGCCGGCCATGCTCTACTTCCGGGGAAATCTGCGCCTGCCGGGAGACAGGGATTTTGCCATTGTGGGCGCGAGAAGCTGCACCAGGCGGGGCTTTGAAAACACCTTCCGCATTGCGGCAGACCTGGCGGAGCAGGGGGTAAACATCGTCTCTGGCATGGCCCGCGGCATTGACAGCGCGGCCCACAAGGGGGCCCTCTCCCGCAGGGGGAGAACCACGGCAGTCCTGGGCTGCGGCATAGACGTGGTCTATCCGCCGGAAAACAGGCGGCTTTACGAGGAAATCTGCGAGGAGGGGCTCGTCCTGAGCGAGTATCCCATGGGGCACCCCGCTTACCCGGGGAATTTTCCCCAGCGGAACAGGATGATTTGCGGCCTGGCCCAGGGGCTCCTGCTGGCAGAGGGCAGGCAAAAGGGCGGCGGGAGCATCTCCGTCAACTTGGCGCTGGAGCAGGGGAAGGAGATTTTTGCCCTGCCGGGGGATATTGCCTCGCCGGAATCCGCATTGCCCAACACGCTCATTGACGAGGGGGCAAACGTGGCCCTGGGGGCGGGGAGCATCCTGTCAGCCATGGGCTGGGAGGCTCGCCGCAGCTCCAGGAAGGAAGCGGAGAAGCCTGCCGGCCTTGATTTTTTTGCCGGAGAAATGTATAATTCCCTTTTGAAAGGCGAGAAAACCGTAGACAGGCTCATTGCGGAGACGGGCCAGACGCCTGCCCAGGCAGCGGCTTCCCTGACTACGCTGGAGATTCGCGGGTTAATCGCCAGGCTTCCGGGCAACGCCTTCACCGTAAAAAAGAATTGACGGAACGGGGGGAAACGGCTATGATAATAAATCATAGCGCCACCCTGGGAGAGCGGAAGGCGTTTTGAAAGAATGGGAGGAGTTTGCATGGCGGCAAGGACGAAAAAAGAGACGGAGAAGCAGGACTATAATCTGGTCATTGTGGAGTCTCCGGCCAAGGCCAAGACGATTGAAAAATTTTTAGGGGCCGGCTATAAGGTGACGGCCAGCAACGGCCACCTCATCGATTTGCCCAAGAGCAAAATCGGGGTGGACATTGAAAACGATTTTGAGCCGAATTACATTGTCATCCGGGGGCGGACGCAGATTTTAAACGGCCTGAAAAAGGAGGCCAAGACGGCGAAGCGCGTCTATCTGGCGACTGACCCGGACCGGGAGGGCGAGGCAATCTCCTGGCATATAGCCAAGGCGCTGGACATTGGCGAGGGAGAGCAGTGCCGCATTGAGTTTAACGAGATTACGGAAAACGCGGTGAAAACGGCCATCCAGCATCCCCGCACCATCGATATCAACAAGGTCAACGCCCAGCAGGCGAGGAGAGTGCTGGACCGGCTGGTGGGCTACAAGCTGAGCCCCCTGCTCTGGAGCAAGGTGCGCCGGGGTCTTTCGGCGGGAAGGGTCCAGTCTGTGGCGGTTCGGCTGATTGTAGATAGAGAAAACGAAATCCGGGACTTTAAGCCCCGGGAATTTTGGACGATTTTCGCCATCTTTACGGACGAAAAGGGAAAGCATCCCTTTGAGGCCAAGTTCTTTGGCAAAAAGGGCAAAAAGCTGGAGCCCGCCACACAGGAGGAGACGGAGCAAATCGTCTCGGAGATTCAGGCGGCGGAGTATCGAATTGAAAAGGTGAAGAAGAGCACCAAGCAGCGCAGGCCCTACGCTCCCTTCACCACCAGCACGCTGCAGCAGGACGCAGCCAGAAAGCTGGGCTTTACCACCAAGCGGACCATGATGATTGCCCAGGGGCTTTACGAGGGCGTGAAAATCAGCGAGACGGAGACAGTGGGTCTCATTACCTACATGAGGACGGACTCCACCAGGGTTTCCAAGGAGGCTCAGCACGCCGCAAGGGAGTTCATCCGGGAGAAATACGGCGAGGACTACGTGCCCGAAAAGCCCAATATCTACGCCGGAAGAAAGAACGCCCAGGATGCCCACGAGGCAATCCGCCCAACCTATGTGAAATATACGCCGGAGAGCGTAAAGGCAAGGCTGACGCCGGAGCAGTTTAAGCTTTATCATTTGATTTACACCAGATTTCTGGCCAGCCAGATGACGCCCTCCCGGTATGACACCATGACCTATGAAATCAGCGCAGGGGACTATAGCTTCCGGGCGTCCTTCTCTAAGCTGAAATTTAACGGCTACCGGGCGGTTTATCAGGAGACCGCTGAGGAAGAGGAAAACGTCAACGCAACCATCCCCCCCATGGGGGAGCAGGATCGCCTGCTGATGAAAAGCATAGAGCCGAAGCAGAACTTTACCGCGCCGCCGGCCCGATATACGGAGGCGTCCCTGGTGAAAACCCTGGAGGAGAACGGCGTGGGCCGGCCGTCTACCTATGCGCCCATTATCTCCACCATTGTGGACCGGCAGTATGTGGTTCGGGAAAAGAAGCAGCTCGTCCCCACGGAGCTGGGGGAAATCGTCACCGACCTGATGAAGAAGAACTTTTCCGACATTGTCAACGTGGAATTTACGGCGGAGATGGAGGAAAAGCTGGACGAGGTGGAGACGGAGCACAAAAACTGGAAGCGCCTTCTGGAGGACTTTTACGGCCCCTTTGAGCAGGAGCTGGAAAAGGCGGAGAAGGAAGTGGAGCGGGTGAAAATTCCGGATCGGCCGGCGGGCATCATCTGCGAAAAATGCGGGGCGGAGATGGTCTATAAGAGCGGCCGCTTTGGCGAATTTATCGCCTGCCCCAACTATCCCGCCTGCAAAAATACCAAGGCGGTGAAAACCACCATCAAAACGCCGTGCCCGCTCTGCGGCGGCGCGGTGGTGCAGAAGAAGACGAAAAAGGGAAAAATGTTCTACGGCTGCGAGAACTACCCCAGCTGCACCTTTGTCTCCTGGGATATGCCTCTGGAGGAAAAGTGCCCGGTTTGCGGGGCCTACATGGTGATGAAAAAGGGCCGCGGCGCGGGGAAAAAGTGCTCGAACCCGGATTGCGAAACAAATAAGAGCAAGGCGAAAAAGGAATGACAGACGTTTATGTGATAGGGGCCGGGCTCGCAGGATGCGAGGCGGCCTATCAGCTTACGAAAAAAGGGGTGGCCGTGCGGCTTTGCGAGATGAAGCCGCAGAAGTATTCCCCTGCCCATAAATATGAGGGCTTTGCAGAATTAGTTTGCTCTAACTCTCTGCGGGCAGACCGGCTGGAAAACGCAGTGGGCCTGCTGAAGGAGGAAATGCGGCTGCTGGATTCCCTGGTGATGCAGGCGGCGGACGCCACCAGCGTGCCGGCGGGCGGCGCCTTGGCGGTAGACCGGTATCGGTTTTCCGACTATATTACCGAGGCCATCCGCTCTAACCCGCTGATTACCGTGGAGGAGCGGGAGGTGACGGATTTATCCGGCATGGAGGATGGCCTGGCGGTCATCGCCACCGGCCCGCTGACCAGCGACGCCTTTGCGGACTATATCGGCCGATTGACGGGGGAGGAGCACCTTCACTTTTTCGATGCGGCAGCGCCAATCGTCACGGGAGAGAGCCTGAACCGGGAGAGGATTTTTGAGGGCTCCCGCTACGACCGGGGAAGCGACTATCTCAATTGCCCCATGACCCGGGAGGAGTACGAGGCGTTTTATGAAGCTTTGGTGGGGGCAGAGTGCGCAGAGCTGAAGGAATTTGAGCAGGAGGGCGTGTTTGAGGGCTGCATGCCCGTGGAGGTCATGGCAAAGCGGGGCATCAAAACCCTGCTGTTTGGGCCGCTGAAGCCAGTGGGCCTGACGGACCCCAAAACGGGCCGGGAGCCTTACGCCGTCGTGCAGCTGAGAAAAGAGGATGCTGCGGGGACTATGTACAACCTGGTGGGCTTCCAGACCCATCTGAAATTCCCGGAGCAGAGGAGGGTGTTTGGCATGATTCCCGGGCTGGAGCAGGCGGAGTTCGTCCGCTATGGCGTCATGCACAGAAACACCTATATCAACGGGCCAAAGGTGCTGGACCGGTGCTTCCGCATGAGGCACAGGCCCAACGTATTTTTTGCGGGGCAGATTTCCGGCGTAGAGGGCTATGTGGAGTCTGCTGCCAGCGGGCTGCTGGCCGGGCTGGCAGCGGCGGCCCAGGCCAGGGGAGAGGACTTTGGAGGCTTTTCCAGAAGGACGGCGATTGGCGCTCTGGGGGACTTTGTCAGCACCAGCCCGGCCAAGGACTTTCAGCCCATGAACATCAATTTTGGCATTATGGAGCCGTCTGACAGGAAAATTCGGAAAAAGGCGGAGAAGAACGCCTATCTGGCGGAGCGGGCGCTGGCGGAGGTCCGCGCCTATCTAGGAGGTGCAACATGAGCAATTTAATGGGAACCACGATTGTGGCAGTAAAAAGAGATGGAAAGTGCGCCGTGGCAGGAGACGGCCAGGTGACCTTTGGCGAGCGGACCATTATGAAGGCAGGGGCCGTCAAGGTGCGTCGGATTTACAACGGAAAGGTGGTTATCGGCTTTGCCGGGTCTGTGGCAGATGCCTTTTCTCTCTCGGAAAAATTTGAGACCAAGCTGGAGCAGTACAGCGGCAGCCTGATGCGGGCGGCGGTGGAGCTGGCCCAGGAGTGGCGCATGGACAAGGCCATGAGAAAGCTGGAGGCCATGATGATTGCCGCGGACCAAAACGACCTGCTGGTCATCTCGGGGACGGGGGAGGTTATCGACCCGGACGGCGGCGTGGTGGCCATCGGCTCCGGCGGCTCCTACGCCCAGGCGGCGGCCCAGGCGCTTTTGGAAAACACGGACCTGCCCGCGTCGGAAATTGCGAAAAAGGCGATTAAAATTGCCTCGGATATCTGCATCTTTACCAACGGGAACATTACCATGGAGGAGGTTTAACGATGGCTATGAACTTAACGCCCCGGCAAATCGTCGAGGAGCTGGATAAATACATCATCGGCCAGGACAAGGCAAAGCGGGCGGTGGCCATTGCCCTCAGGAATCGGTACCGCCGCAGCAAGCTGCCGGAGCAGATGAAGGAGGATATTATCCCCAAAAATATCATCATGTCCGGCCCTACTGGCGTCGGCAAGACGGAGATGGCCAGACGGCTCTCCAAGCTGATGCACGCGCCCTTCGTCAAGGTGGAGGCAACCAAGTTCACCGAGGTGGGCTATGTGGGCAAGGATGTGGAATCCATGGTGCGGGATTTGGTGGAGGCGGCCATCCGCATGCTGAAAAAGGATCGCTATGAGATGGTAAAGGACCAGGCGAGGGAGATGGCCTACGCCCGGTTGCTGGACATCTTGATGGACGACAAAAAGGTGACCCAGCCCACGAACCCCCTCTCCGTCATCTTTGGCAACCCGGCCCTGAAGGCGGCGCCGGAGGAGACGCCGGAGCAAAAGCAGGAGAAGATGACCAAGCGGCAGGAGCTGGAATACAAGCTGCGCAGCGGCCTGCTGGACGACACCATTGTGGAAATTGAGGTGGAGGACAACACGGGCATCGGCATTGAAATCGCGGGGATGGGCTCTGAAATCAACATGGGGGACATGCTCTCCGGCATTTTGCCCAAAAAGACGAAAATCAAAAAGGCGCCGGTCCGGGAGGCGCTCAAGATTTTGCAACAGCAGGAGGCAGACAGTCTGATTGACATGGACGAGGTCACCTCCACCGCCGTAGAGCTGGCGGAGCAGGAGGGCATTATCTTCCTGGACGAGATTGATAAGATTGCCGGCAAGACCATGGGCGCCGGCTCGGATATCTCCCGGGAGGGCGTCCAGAGAGACATCCTGCCCATCGTAGAGGGAAGCACGGTGGCCACGAAATACGGCCCGGTCAAGACGGACTACATGCTCTTTATTGCGGCAGGGGCCTTCCATGTGGCGAAGATTTCGGACTTAGTGCCGGAGCTACAGGGCCGCTTCCCCATTCATGTAGAGCTGAACCCGCTTACCAAGGAGGATTTCATTAAAATCCTTTCCCAGCCGGAAAACGCCATTACAAAACAGTATCAGGCGCTGCTCTCCGCAGATGGCGTCAACATCACCTTTACGGACGATGCCCTGGAGGCCATTGCCGAGTGCGCGGAGACGGCCAACAAGACGCTGGAGAATATCGGCGCCCGGCGGCTCTACACCATTGTGGAAAATATGCTGGAGGATATCTCCTTCAATGCAGGAGATGTGTTCCCGCCTGTAGAATTAGTTATTGACGCAAAATATGTCAAGGAGCACACGAAGGACGTGCTCAAGGAGACGGATATTTCAAAATACATACTGTAATGGCGCTGAGGGTAAGTGAAGTAGACGAAAACAGCATAGGCGCGGAGCTGGGCGTGGCCCCAGGGGATTGGCTGCTCTCCATCGACGGCGAGCGGGTGGTGGATTATCTGGACTATCTCGCCCTGACGGCGGGGGACAGCTTCACCATGGTGTTTCGCCGGGATGGCCAGGAGCTGGAGGCCGAGGTAGAGAAGGACGACGGCGAGGACATGGGCCTGGCCTTTGTCCAGGACGGGTTCGGCCCGGTTCGCAGGTGCGCCAACCGCTGCGTATTCTGCTTTGTAGACCAGCTGCCCCGGGGCATGCGGGATTCCCTCTACGTCAAGGATGACGACTGGCGGATGTCCCTGGTGATGGGGAATTACATCACTCTGACCAACGTGGGAGAGAGGGAGTTTGCCCGGCTGCTGAGGCGGCGGCCAAGCCCCATGTACATCTCCGTTCACGCCACGGATGACGACGCCCGGGAGAGGATTCTCCGCCAAAGGCGTGGCCGCGGGATTTTGGAGCGGCTTGAGAGAATGGCGGAGGCAGGCATTCAGTTTCACTGCCAGACGGTGGTGGCGCCGGGCTATAACGATGGCGCCGTTCTGGAGCAGACCATTGAGGAGTTGCAGGCTCTTTACCCTGCGGCGGCGTCTCTGGCGGTGGTGCCCCTGGGCATGACGGGCCACAGAGAGGGGCTCGCCCCCCTGGAGCCGGTGGACCAGGCAAGGGCCAGAGCCATGGTGGAGATTGTGGAGGCGTGGCAGGCACGCTGCCTGCAGGCCCATGGTACTCGCTTTGTCTTCGGCGCAGACGAGTTGTATATCAAGGCGGGGCTGCCCTTCCCCGCCTATGAGGCCTATGAGGAGTTTGGCCAGATTGGCGACGGGGTGGGGCTCTGCCGGAGCTTTATTGACGACGCCAAGGCAGCGCTGGCAGAGGCGGAGGAGGCCCGCCCCAGAAAAATATCCCTGGCGACTGGCGTAGACGCGGCGCCCTTTATTGGGGAGCTGGCTGACCTTTGCCGAGAGAAATTCGGCATCGACGCAGCGGTTTACGCCATCCGGAACGATTTTTTTGGAGAGAGCATCACCGTCTGTGGCCTGCTGACCGGCAGGGACCTGCTGGCCCAGCTGAAGGGGAAGGACCTGGGGGAGACGCTGCTCCTTTCCAGGAGTATGCTGCGGCACGAGGAAAACGTGTTTTTAGACGACATGACGCTGGAGGAGCTGTCGGCAGAGCTGGGCGTGGCCTGCATCACAGTCCCCCAGGATGGATACGAATTTATCAGGGCCGTTTTAGGGGCCTAAGGAGGGAAGCGCATGGCAAAGCCGCTGGTAGCCATTGTAGGAAGGCCCAATGTGGGGAAATCCACATTTTTCAACCGAGTTTGCAAGAAGAGAGTCGCCATTGTGGAGGACACGCCCGGCGTGACCCGGGACCGCATCTTTGAGGATGCGGAATGGCTCAACTATAAATTCACCCTGATTGACACGGGCGGCATCGAGCCCGGGGGAGACGATGTCATCCTGCGCCACATGAAATACCAGGCGGAGCTTGCCATTGACGCGGCAGACGTGATTTTGTTCTTTGTGGACGCAAAGGACGGGCTGGTGCCCGCAGACGAAGAGGTTGCGGACATGCTGCGGCGTACGGCGAAGCCGGTCATCGTGGTGGTAAACAAGACGGAGTCCAAGGCGGACGAGGAGGCTCTTTACGACTTTTACGCCCTGGGCATTGGCGATGTCCACGGCATTTCTGCGGCCCAGGGCCTGGGCCTGGGAGACCTGCTGGACGAAATCGTCAAATATTTCAAGCCCTATGAGGAGAGCGAGGAGGAGGCCAAGGCGAAAAAGGTGGCTCTGGTCGGCAAGCCCAACGTGGGGAAATCCTCCCTCACCAACAGGATTCTGGGGCATCAGCGCTCCATCGTCAGCGATATCCCGGGGACGACCCGGGACGCCATTGATACGCCCTTCGTTCGGGAGGGGGAGCGGTATGTGATAATCGACACGGCAGGTATGCGGAAAAAATCCAGAATTCAGGACGAGTCCATCGAGCGGTACAGCGTCATTCGCTCTCTGGCGGCAGTCCGGCGGGCGGACATTGTTGTGGTAATGATTGACGCGGAGGAGGGCATCACCGAGCAGGATGTGAAAATCGCCGGCTATGTGGACCAGGAGGGCAAGCCGGTTGTCATAGCCGTGAACAAATGGGATGCCGTTGAAAAGGACACCTTTACGGTGGAGACATACAATAAAAAGATATTATCCCAGCTGGCGTTTATGTCCTATGCGCCCAGGTTGTACATCTCTGCAAAGACGGGCCAACGGATTGACAAGCTTTTTCTGCTTATCGACCAGGTTTATGAAAATGCCTCCAGGCGCATCCCCACGGGCCTGCTGAACGACTGCCTCCGGGAGGCGGTGACGGCGGTGGAGCCCCCTTCGGACAAGGGAAGAAGGCTGAAGGTGTTTTACGCAACCCAGGTGACGGCAAACCCGCCGACGTTTATTCTCTTCGTCAACGATTCGTCGCTGATGCATTTTTCCTATCAAAGATATTTGGAAAACTATCTGCGGAAATCCTTCGATTTCTCTGGCACGCCCATCCGCATTTTCCTGCGGGAGCGGGGCGAGGACGACAAATAAGTTTCGGGAGGCGACCCATACTATGTTTTGGACGTGTTTTTTCATTGCAATCGGCGCATATTTAATCGGGAGCCTTTCTCCCGCGGTGATTCTTTCCGTGGGGGTGATGAAGCGGGATGTGCGGGATTTTGGCAGCGGCAACGCTGGCACAACCAATATGCTCCGCACCTTTGGCTGGAAAATGGCGACGCTGACCTTTATTCTGGATGTGGCCAAGGGAGCGGTGGTCATGCTGCTGGCCCGGGCGATTGGCGGCGAGGTTGGCATGCTGGTGGGCGGCATTGCCGTCATCGCGGGGCACAACTGGCCCATTTACTATGGCTTTCGCGGCGGCAAGGGAATCGCCACCACCTTGGGGGTCATGCTGGTGGCCATGCCGGTGGAGTCCCTCGTGGTGCTGGCCATTGCGTTGATTGTCATGGCCATTTCCAAAATGGTCTCCCTGGGCTCGCTGGTGGGGCTGATTTTAGAGGTGGCCGCGGCCATTATCTTTCATACCCAGGATATTTTGCTTATCGTCACCGTGGTGGCGCTGGCGCTGCTGGCCTTTTTGGGCCATCGGGCCAACATCAAGCGGATTATGGATGGCAAGGAAAATAAAATCACCATCCATGTGAACAAATAGGGTTTCTCGCTCCCCGGCGCAGGCCGGTTTTTTTTGTGCCTAGAGGCGCAGGCCCTTGATGTCCTTCATGCGGGAGAGAATAATGCTGCAATCTGATTTGACGATGCCGGGAAGGCGGTCCAGCTGGCGGCAGACCAGCTCCTCCATTTCCTCCTGGCTGGAGGCGACCGCATGGACATGGAGCCGGCAGCGGCCGGTGGTGCGGTAAATCTGGGTGACGCAGTCGTTCTGCCGCAGGGCCTCCACCACCTGGGGCAAGGCCTCCGGCGTCGCTTCGATATCAAAAAAGGCGGAGATGGCGCCGCTGATTTTCTGCGGGTTGACGATGGTGGTGTATTCCTCGATGACCCCTCGCTGCTCCATGGCGGCCACTCGCGCCTTTACCGCCACCCGGGAAAGGCCAATTCGCTCGCCGATTTCCGAATAGGACATGCGGGCATTTTCAATGAGCAGGGTCAAAATCTGCTGGTCTGTCGCATCCATTCCGTTGAGAAACATAGCAATCCCTCCTTTTCCTTTATCATAGCAGGATTTCAGGCAGTGTCAACAAATAGTAAGATAATATTTGCAATATGATAAATATAATAGTAAAATATATTGCGAAAAGAAATAAATGAAATGGGAAACGGAAGTTATGAAGAACCGGGATTTGACGACAGGCTCGATTACCAAAAGTCTGCTGCTCTTTGCCCTGCCGATGATGGCGGGGAATCTGCTGCAGCAGACCTATAATGTGGCAGACACGCTGATTGTGGGGCGTTTTATTGGAGATAACGCTCTGGCTGCCGTAGGCTCCGCCTACACGCTGATGACCTTCATCACGTCGATTCTGCTGGGGCTCAGCATGGGCAGCGGCGTGGATTTTTCCATCGCCTACGGCAAGGGGGACGGAACGCGGCTCAGGCAGGGGGTGTTCGTCTCCTTCACCATGATTGGGCTGGTGGCGGCCATTCTATGCGCCGCCGCCTTTTTGTGGATTGACCCCATTCTGGCGCTGCTCCAGACGCCGGCAGAGGTATACGCCCTCATGCGGGAATATCTCTGGGTCATATTCTGGGGCATCCCGGCGGTGTTCCTATACAATTATTTTGCCTGCCTGCTCCGGGCGGTGGGCAATTCGGTGGCGCCGCTGGTGTTTCTGGGCGTTTCGGCGGTGGCCAACATTGGCCTGGATTTGTTGTTTGTCCTGGTGTTCCGCTGGGGTGTGGCCGGGGCGGCCCTGGCCACTATCCTCTCCCAATGGGTCTCGGGCGTAGGGCTGGCGATCTATGCCCTGGCCCGGTTCCCGGAGCTGCGCATCAATCGGGCATCGGCCCGGTTCCCCAAAGGGGTGGTGAAGAGCATTTTGCAGCTCTCGTCCCTCACCTGTGTGCAGCAGTCCGTGATGAACTTTGGCATCCTCATGGTTCAGGGGCTGGTCAATAGCTTTGGCCCGGCAGTGATGGCGGCCTTTGCGGCGGCGGTGAAAATCGACTCCTTTGCCTATATGCCGGCCCAGGATTTTGGCAATGCCTTTTCTACCTTTATCGCCCAGAACTATGGCGCAGGGCGGATGGAGCGCATTCGGGCAGGGATGCGGAGCGCTGCCTTGGCGGTGCTGTTGTTTTGCCTGGCCATAACGGCCGCAGTCTGCATCTTTGCAGAACCGCTGATGACCATTTTCGTCCTGCCGGAGGAGACGGAGATTATCGGCATCGGCGTGGAGTATCTGCGCATTGAGGGCGCGTTTTACTGCCTCATTGGGGTTCTGTTTCTGCTCTATGGGTTTTACCGGGCAGTGCGGATGCCGGGGATGTCTGTGGTGCTGACGGTGATTTCCCTGGGCATCCGGGTGGCCTTGGCCTATATACTTTCCAGCACATGGGGGACGGCAGGCATCTGGGCGGCAGTGCCCATTGGCTGGTTTTTGGCGGACTGCGCCGGCGTGGCCTGCTTCCGCCTGAGGCGGGTCAGACAGATAGCAGGCTGGGGCAAAAAGAGCGTTTCCCCTTCGGGCGGGGACGTGGTATGATAGAGAAAACAGGCGGCTAAGGCCGCGGAAGGGGAGGACGAGGCCCATGAGGCTGATGCACACCTCGGATTTGCACCTGGGCATATCCGTCATGGGGGAAAACTTTATCGAAATGCAGGGCCAGATGGTGGAGGAGCTTTGCCGCATTGCGGAGGAGAGAGCGGTGGACGGCGTCATCGTGGCAGGGGATGTGTTCGACAGGGCCGTCTCCTCCAGAGAGGCTGTGGAGCTCTATAACACCCTGGCTACGGAGCTCTGCATCCGCCGAAGGAAGAAGCTGCTCGTGGCGGCGGGCAATCACGACGGCGCAGAGCGGCTGGCCTCCTGCAGCAGGCTGCTGGAGCAGGCGGGGCTCTACGTCCGCGGCAGGCTGGCCCTGCCCATTGAGCCGGTGGAGCTGGGAAACGCGGATATTTACATCCTGCCCTATTTCAACCAGGAGGAAGCCCGCCTGCAAACCGGGGCGCCGGAACTGAAGAGCGCCGAGGAGGCCATGGAGGCCGTTTTGGCAACCATTCAGCCCAGGGCAGGGCGCCGGAGCATTTTAGTAGCCCACTGCTTCGTCCGGGGCTGCGCCACGTCGGAGAGCGACCGTTCCGCCGTAGTGGGCGGCTCCGCCATGGTGGGAGCGGGCCTCTTTCAAGGGTTCGACTATGTGGCCCTGGGCCATCTTCATAAGCCGCAGCGGGCGGGAGGCAATATCCGCTATTCAGGCACGCCCATGCAGTACTCCTTCGCCGAGGAGGGGCAGCAAAAGCAGGTGATTCTGCTGGATACGGAGACCATGGAGCAGGAGGAGGTCCCCCTGGAGGTGGGGAGGCCCTTCCGCACCGTCCGGGGCACGTACGACGAAATTTTGGCGGCAGAGGGGGATGAGGATGCCTTTGTCCGTGTGGTGCTGACGGACCGGGAGGTCCCGCCGGGAATGCGAGACCGGCTAAAGGAGAAATATAGCCATCTGATGCAGCTGGTCAGCGTATTCCAGCCGGAGGGCGCGGAGCGAGAGCTGACCGTGGCCGACGTGCAGCAGCTGCGTCCCACAGAGATTTTAGATGGATTTTTAGAGGAATACGCCGGGCGGGCTGCCTCGGCAGAGGAGAAGGAATGGTTTGAGAGCGCCTACATGGAGGCGCTTCGGGGGGTGGAGCCATGATGCCGCTCTATTTGGAAATGCAGGGCTTTGGCCCCTACCGGGAGGCCCAGAAAATCGACTTTGCCAGACTGCGCCAGGCGGGGCTGTTCCTCATCTGTGGCGTGACGGGGGCGGGCAAGACCGCCATTTTGGACGCCATGACCTATGCCCTCTACGGCGCGAGCAGCGGCGGGCAGCGAGGGGATTTGCTGAAAATGCGGTGTCAGCTTTCCGAGCGGGAGGAGAACACGCACATCCTCTTCCTGTTTGAGCACAAGGGCAAGACCTACGGCTTTCAGCGGGAACTGCGGGCCAAGCGGACCAGCGGCTTTCACGAAAGCATCCTCTGCGGGCCATGGGCAGAGGGCGGCATTCAGCCCTTTGCCGCCAACATTGGCGCGAAAAATGCGGCAAAATACGCAGAGGAGCTGCTGGGGCTGACGGCAGACCAGTTTCGCCAGGTCATCATCCTGCCCCAGGGGAAATTTGAGCGGCTGCTCACCGCCAATACGGCGGAAAAGGAGGCCATTCTCTCCACCCTCTTTGGCACGGAAATCTGGAACAAAACGGCGGAGCTGGTGAAGGAGCAGGCGGCGGAGGCCCGGTGCGCCCTGGAAGCCAGGGAGAAGCTGCTGCGGAGCACGCTGGAGAGGCTGGGGGCGGAGTCCTTTCCGGAGCTGCTGGCGCGGAAGGAGACCCTGGGCAGCAGCCTGGGGGACATGCAGGAGCAGACGGAGCAGGCGCGGAGGGCCCTGGCCCTCTGGCAGGAACGGGAGACCGTAGGCAAAATGCAGGCCCAGCGGTTTGACGACTGGGAAGGCTGCCGCAGAAATTTACAGGCCCTGGAGGAACAGAGGCCGGAGATGGAGCGGGCCGGAGAGGCCCTGGCCCTCCACCAACGGACAGAGCGCGTCATGCCAGCCCTCAGGGAGCAGACGCGGGCGGAGGAGGCTCTGGCCCAGCGGGAGAGAGAGGCGGAAGAGGCCCGGCAGGCTTGGAAAAGAGCGGAAGAAGCCCTGGAGGCAAGCCGGCAGCAGTATGCCGGTTTGGAAGCGGCAAGGGAGGAGACGGCCCGGCTGACGCGCCAGAGGGACAAGCTGCAGGAAGACGCGGCGGTTCTGGAGCAGGTTTGGCAGCTTCAGGAGGAAATTCGCAGGCAGGAGGAGGCGGCCAAAAGGGTCAGCCGGCAGGACTGGACGGCCAGAATTGGACAGTTGGAGGAAAAACGGAGGGCGCTAGCCCAGGAGAGGGAGAGCCTTCTCGAGGCATTTCGGCAGGAAGAGCCGGCCCGGAAGTGGCTGGAGGAGCTGGAGGCCGCGGCGCAGCTTTGGGACGAGATGGCCCGGCTGGAGCAGGAGGGCAGGCGCCTGCGCACCCAATGGGAGCAGGCAGCAGAGCAATGGCGGGCGGCGAAGGAGGCGGCGGAAAAGGCCAGGGTTGCCTACGACGAGGGCCATGCCCGGCACTTTGCCGACCTGGCCGGAACTCTGCGCGCCACCTTGCAGGAGGGGGATATCTGCCCCGTCTGCGGCGGCGTGGTGCATGAGACGCCTCAAGAGGGCCCATCTGGCGAAACAATCGATTTAGAGCGGCTGCAGAGGGCCTATATGGCTGGGCAGGAGCAGGCCGGGGAGAGGCAGGCAGCGTCTGTTCAGCTGGAGGAACGGTTAAAAGGCGCTCA
>DBGCIZ010000288.1:0-2381 GCA_048355355.1 Christensenellaceae bacterium
TGTGCAGTCTCCCGCGGCGAACAGACCTGGCACTGTGGTGGCCATTTTCCGATTCACCTCAATAAACCGGCCGTCTGTGGCTGCGCCGATTTTTCTGGCCAAATCCGAGCCGCCCGCGCTGCCCAGGGCAATAAACAGGCCGTCCAGCGGCACCTGGCTCCCATCCTCCAGCAAAACGCCCTCCACGGCCTCATTCCCCAAAACAGCCTTCAGCGGCTGCCGGAGGATTTCTACCTCCTCGGGGAAGGGGGCGCTGGGCTCTTCTCCGTTGGTGAAGAGCAGGGCCTTCCCCGCCAGCGGCAGCAGGTGGCCAATTTCGTGTGCAGCATATTCCCCGCTGCCCAGCACGCCCACCGTCTTTCCCCGGTAGAAAAAGGCGTCGCAGACGGCGCAGTAGCTGACGCCTCTGCCCTCCAGCTCCTGCAATCCCGGCAGCTTTGCCGTGGCCCGCTTGGAGCCTGTGGCAATGATTACCGCCTTTGCCCTGTGGCTTCCCCCCTTGCAGGTCAAGGTAAAGGCGCCGTCCCAGTCGATGCCGAGGACCTCATCCTCCAAGGCCTCTGCGCCCAGCGCCTTGGCCTGCTCCAGGCCCCTCTGGGCCAGCTCTGTGCCTGCCACTCCGGGCAAGCCAAAATAGTTGTCTATCACCGTCGCCTTTTCCAAAGCGCCGCCATCCTTGCCCACAATCGTCGTGCTCAGCCCTGCCCTTGCGGTGTAAAGAGCGGCGGATATGCCAGCCGGCCCTCTGCCGATTATCATCACATCCTTCATGCTTGCCTCCTCGCTTTTTTCCTATGGTTCCCCTGCTGCGCCGTGCTCATTCTCTTGCTATATGAATCAACCAAAACCGTCCCTTCCAACCAACAAAAAGCCGCCCCGCTGTGAAAGGCAGGGCGGCATATCCTCGCTTATGCGCTCCTTCGGCTGGAAAGGAGACTGTTGACCAGCATCCCCCCGATAATCAGGGCTAGGCCAATCCATCCTAACGTCCCCGGCAAAGAGTTCCCCAGAAGCAGCACGCCAAACAGCATGGTAAACACCACCCCGCCGCACTGGACCGACTCCACCAGGGCCAGCTGGCTCATGTTGTGCTTCACCATATTGGTGGCAGAGAAGAGCAGCAGCGTGGCCAAAATGCCGGAAAGCACCGCCGAAATGCCAACCTGCAAAATCTGCTCCCCCGGCGGCCAGCCCACTGTCCCCACGCCGATTCCGCTTAAAATCAGCCAAAAGGGCAGGCTGCAAAGGCTCATGGCAAAAATCCGCTCCAGAGTGGGCAGCCGGTCCTCGCAGAGCTCCATGGTCTTTCTGTTCCCCAGCGGATAGGCAAAGGCCGAAATCAGCACGGGGATGAGAAAGAGGGCCGCCTCCTCCAGAGAGGTGGATTCAGCATGCTCCGCCTGGAGGAGAAACACGCCTGCCAAAATGGCCCCAAAGGCGGGAAAGAGCCGCCAGGGAATTTTTCCCCGGACGCGAACCTCCCTGCCGTCCACTATCTGGGCGCTGGAAAACAACGGGGAGAGCAGCGCGCCCGCAAAAATGGTGAACTGGAAGGTTGCCGCAACCAACCAGGACGGCCCATACATAGAGGCAAAGGCCAGTGGCGCATTAAACACGCCGAAGCCTACCGTGCTCCAAAGAATCCATTGCCAAGGCGCCCTTTTCAGCTCTTTCATCACCAGGCCCATATTGCCCCGCAGGCACACCGGCAAAATCAGCAGCACCAGCATAAACAGAAAGCGGAGGGATGCAGACCAAATCCAGCTGCACCCCGCCAGAGACATACTGTCGTTGACAATATAGGTGGACGAAAACAGCACCGACGAGGCAATCCCCATGGCCAGCGCCTTTTTCAACGTATTATTCTGCGTCATGCTCCTCCTGTCCGCCGTCCTTTACGCCAGCCATCATCAGGCCCAAGCCCTCCATGGTGGCGTCCTTCTGGTCGACAATCCCCATGACCTTCCCCTGGAAAATCACCAAAATCCTGTCCGAAAGCTCCATAATCTCCTCCAGCTCGGTGGAGATGAGCAACACGCCTGCGCCGCTGTCCCTCGCGCCGACGATTTCCTTTTGAATATACTTTGTTGCGCCAATGTCCAGGCCGCGGTCCGGGTGCATGGCGATGAGCAGGTCTGGATGCTTCTCCAACTCTCTGCCGACGACCACCTTCTGCTGGTTTCCGCCGGAAAGATTGCCCATCTTCTCATCTACCGAGGGCGTCTTGACCTGGTATTTCTCGCAGAGCTGCTGGACGTGCCTCTTAATCTCCTTCCACTTCATAAAGCCGTGCTTAGAGCACTCCGGCGCGCTATAGTTCATCAGCACCATGTTTTCCGTAATGGTCATGTCTCCAATCATGCCCATCTTGTGGCGGTCCT
>DBGCIZ010000289.1:0-3033 GCA_048355355.1 Christensenellaceae bacterium
AGGCGCGCAATCGGCACGCGGAAAGGCGAGCAGGATACGTAGTTCAGCCCTGCATTGTGGCAGAAGATGACAGAGGAAGGATCTCCGCCGTGCTCACCGCAGATACCCAGCTCGATGTCAGGTCTGGTCTTTTTGCCCAACTCTACTGCCATCTTAATGAGGCGGCCTACGCCCTTCTGATCCAGTCTTGCGAAGGGATCAGACTCGTAAATCTTCTTGGAGTAATATTCATCCAGGAACTTGCCAGCGTCGTCTCTGGAGAAGCCAAAGGTCATCTGCGTCAAATCGTTGGTACCGAAGGAGAAGAACTCTGCCTCGGCAGCGATTTCGTCAGCCGTAATCGCCGCTCTCGGAATCTCAATCATGGTGCCAACCTTATACTTAAAGTTGACGCCCTTCTCTTCCATAACCTTCTTAGCCGTGGCATCCACAACGTCCTTGACGTATTTCAGCTCCTTCACCTCGCCAACGAGGGGGATCATGATTTCGGGAACGATGTCATAACCGCACTCTGCCCGCACGTTTGCCGCAGCTTCGATAACCGCTCTGGTCTGCATTGCAGCAATCTCAGGATAGGTAACGGCCAGACGGCAACCTCTGTGGCCCATCATGGGGTTGAACTCGTGGAGGCTGCTGATGGTGTTCACCAGCTCGTCATAGGGGATGTCCATCTCCTCAGAGAGCGCCTTGATATCCTCCTCAGCGGTGGGCAGGAACTCGTGGAGCGGCGGATCCAGGAAGCGGATCGTCGCCGGGCGGCCCTGCAACTCCTTATACATCGCCTCAAAGTCGCTTCTCTGCATGGGCAGAATCTTAGCCAGAGCATTTTCTCTCTGCTCTACCGTCTTGGAGACAATCATCTCTCTCATAGCGGAAATTCTGTCCTCAGCGAAGAACATGTGCTCTGTCCGGCAAAGGCCGATACCCTCTGCGCCAAAGGCCACAGCTTGGCGGGTATCCTCAGGCGTATCCGCGTTGGTCTTAACCTTCAGGGTTCTCAGCTCATCTGCCCAACCCATTACCGTAGCAAAATCGCCCGTTACGGAAGCGGCAACCGTCTCAATCAGGCCAGCATATACGTTGCCCGTGCTGCCGTCCAGGGAAATGTAATCTCCCTCTTTCAGCACCATGCCGTTGGTCAGGGTGATGGTCTTTTTCTCTTCATCAATGGTCATCTCAGAGCAGCCTGCAACGCAGCAGGTACCCATGCCACGGGCTACAACGGCCGCGTGAGAGGTCATGCCGCCTCTGGCAGTGAGAACGCCCTCGGAAGCGTGCATACCCTCGATATCCTCAGGAGAGGTCTCCTGGCGGCAGAGCACGACCTTTTTGCCCTGCTCATTCTGCTGAACAGCCTCTTCAGCCGTGAACACAATGGCGCCGGCAGCAGCACCCGGAGATGCAGGCAGGCCCTTTGTGATCGGCTTCGCAGCCTTCAGGGCAGAAGCCTCAAACTGGGGATGGAGGAGGGAATCCAGCTGCGCAGGACCGACCTTCAAAATGGCCTCTTCCTTGGTCAGCTTGCCTTCCTTCACCAAATCTACAGCAATTTTCAGAGCAGCGCTTGCCGTTCTCTTGCCGTCTCTGGTCTGGAGCATGTAGAGCTTGCCGCCCTCAATGGTATACTCCATGTCCTGCATGTCTCTATAGTGATTCTCCAGGGTGGAAGCAATCTGGATGAACTGCTTGTACACCTCAGGCATATCCTGCTCCAGCTGAGCGATGGGATTCGGCGTCCGAATGCCGGCCACAACGTCCTCGCCCTGGGCGTTCATCAGATATTCGCCATAGAGCTTGTTTTCGCCGGTGGAGGGGTTTCTGGTGAAAGCAACGCCGGTGCCGCAATCGTCGCCCATGTTGCCGAATACCATGGCCTGGACGTTAACAGCCGTGCCCCAGCTGCCGGGAATGTCGTTCAAGCGGCGATATACAATGGCTCTCGGGTTGTCCCAGGAGCGGAACACTGCCTTAACAGCCTCAATCAGCTGCTCTCTAGCATCCTGGGGGAAGTCCTTGCCCATTTCCTTCTTATAGATTTCCTTATACTGAGCAACCACGCTCTTCAGGTCGTCTGCATCCAGCTCCGTGTCAAGCGTTACGCCCTTCTTTTCCTTAGCGCCGTCGAGAACCGCCTCAAACTTGGCCTTGTCGATTCCCATAACAACGTCGGAAAACATCTGAATAAAACGTCTGTAGCTATCGTAAGCAAATCTGGGGTTGTTGGTCTTTTTAGCGACGGCCTCAACGGCAACGTCATTCAGGCCCAGGTTCAAAATCGTATCCATCATGCCGGGCATGGAAGCTCTTGCGCCGGAGCGGACGGAAACGAGGAAGGGATTCTCTACATCGCCGAATTTCTTGCCGGCAATGGCCTCTGTCTTTTCAATGGCCTCATAAATCTGCTCGATGATATCATCGGAGATAGTCTGTCCATCCTCATAATACTTGGTGCAGGCTTCTGTCGTGATGGTAAAGCCCTGGGGAACCGGCAGGCCAATTTTGGTCATTTCGGCCAAATTTGCGCCTTTTCCGCCAAGGAGATTTCTCATCGAGGCATCGCCCTCGCTGAAAAGATAGACGTATTTCTTACTCATTTTTAGCAAACTCCTCCTATAGTTAATAAAATAATATATTACAACACAAAAACACTGCAACAGAGACGGACGCAACGCCCACTCCCCGTCAACACGATATAATATTACTACATTCCGTCTCACCTTGTCAATAGAAAACGCCGCTATGCAGCCGTTTATTGCCGATAAAACGGGAAAAATCCCATCCCGCGCCGGCAGTCTGAAAAAATATGCTGCTTGCCGCCAAAAGCAGCCCTGTTCTCCTCTTTTAGCCCGAAAAAAACAAAAAAGAGCGGCGCTGCGCTACAGCACCGTCTCCAGCAGGGCCATGCTCCTGGGCGCCCGCTCCAAGACATTTTCCATCCACCGCTTCGCCAGAAGAAACAGCCCTCTATCCCCTTCCACCGTAAACTGATTCATTTTTTTGGAGGGCAGTCTATACACCTGGCGGATTTTGTCC